>CAKVCH010000138.1 GCA_934725745.1 uncultured Clostridia bacterium
AAGGGTCAATCCCATTTTCGCTGTCAAAAGAAATTTTTGGCGGGAACGCGCTGTCTTTATGGCAGGCGTTTGGATGTGGACTCTTAGGCTCATCACTTGTTGTTCCGCTTTTGGCTTTAATTTATGCGCCAATCATTAGGTGGCTAAAAAGAACAAAACTATTTAGAAAACTCGGCGAAAAAATCGAAAATCGCGTCAATTCAAAAAAACAAAATATTGAAGATGACGCGCAAAAAGAAAGGTCACAAAAGAAGAAAAAATGGGGAAAAATTATAGGCGTGTTCCTTTTTGTTGCTATTCCGCTCCCACTTACGGGTGTTTGGACGGGGACTTGCATTGCGGTCGCGCTTGGACTTAATTTTGTTACAACTTGTGTAACTGTAATTTTAGGGAATGTCGTCGCTGGACTTATAATCACCCTTGTTTCAATGCTTTTTGGCGACGCAACATTGATATTTTTCTACATATTGCTTGGAGTAATCGCAGTTTTACTTATTGCAACTCTTATAAAATCACTTGTTAAAAAAGCAAAATCAAAAAAATCACAAGCGGTTTTAAAAGAAAATATGGTTTCTTCAAATGATTTGCTATCACAGAAAAATGAAAAGGAAGATGTAAATAAAGACGAATATCCTAACGAGACTTTTCAGTCTGTTGACTTAGAAAATGGCGCGGGTGACAAAGATTTGCCTAATAAAAAAGAAGAGACAAACGAAGACAACGCTAATATTTGACATAAAAAAACGGTAACAAAAAAATATCGTAAAACAACGCGTAAAAAAACAAAAAAATATTTTTCTTGCGACAAATATTTTTCTTTTAATTGGGAAAGATAAAAATGTACACTTTCCAAAATTTTACATCTAATTTTTAGTTGATTTATTTTGGCGGGTGTGCTATTATTGATAGGAAAAATAAAAGGGGCGAAAATGTATAGATTTTTTAAAAGATTTTTTGACATCTTTTTCTCGCTGTTAGCAATTATTTTGCTATCGCCCGTGTTTATTATTATGTTTATTTTAGTTGGGTGTATCAACGGTTTTCCTGTCATTTTCAAACAGCCAAGACCTGGAAAAAACGGCAAAATCTTTATGATGTATAAGTTCAGAAGCATGACCAATAAAAAAGACGAAAAGGGCAACCTTCTTCCAGACTCACAAAGAATTACGAAATTTGGCACTTTTATTAGAAAAACTTCACTTGACGAAATTCCACAATTTTGGAATGTTTTAAAAGGCGATATGAGTTTTATAGGCCCTCGTCCTAAACTTATTAAAGATGTCCTTTTCTTCCCAGAATATACAAAAACACTTGATGTTAGACCTGGGATAACGGGGCTTGCACAAGCGAATGAGAGAACAAACAATACTTGGGAAAGCGTTTTCGTCTATAACGACATTTATGTTGAAAAGATGTCGCTTAAAATGGATGTTCAAATTATCTTCAAAACAATAGGAACCGTTTTAAAACACACGGGCGTTAATGACGGCACAACAGATGTTCAAGATTACTATTATCCAGATTATTTGTTGCGTGTAGGAAGAATAACTCAAGACGAATACGACGCAGGCATTCAAAAAGCCAAACGAATAGAAAAAGAATTTATTTCTTCAAGGCAATTTAGAAAGGGTTTTGTTCTAAAACCAAGTTACAAAGAACAAGAAGACTTTGACCTTCAAGAAAGAAATGTTGACTAAAAAAGACTTTTATAAAGTATTTGCCCATTTCTGCAAACGCGGGAATGGGTTATTTTTTTGAAAATATTTTTTTGTAGACCACTTTTTGTTTTTTACCTTAATGAATCTTAAATCGTTTTATCTTTATGATTGTTCAAATGTTTTTGTTATTTTATAACAATTTACAAAAATTCATTGATTTTTGTTGCATAATTTAGTATTATTTATAGGTATAACTTTTGTACGCCTATTTTTTTGTGCCAAAAATTTTGTATTTTACGAGATTATATGGCTTTTTGAACCATATTTTAAATAAAACCAAAAAGTTTTAAAAGAGATTTTTAAAAAGTAATAATTTTTGAAGCCAAAAAAAGAAATAAAGTCAAAAGAAAAGGAAAGACTATGAAAATAACCATTTTAGGAACAGGCTGTATCTGGACAAAACGCGCTTGCGCTAGTTATCTTATAAACGATGACATTTTAATGGATGTTGGAAGCGGAACATTGAAACAACTTTTTAAGTCGTCAAACAAACTCCTTCATCACGAAAAAATTGGGAGAATTAAACTTATTTTAATTTCTCTTAAGATAGCACATCTTTGAAAAAAACTCAATATACACCGACTACCTGCTGACCGGTTGGAATAAAGATTTACGATAAATTCATTAATGTTAATTCCCCGTTTGGTGTTG
>CAKVCH010000139.1 GCA_934725745.1 uncultured Clostridia bacterium
GTATAAAGTACAACCATTTATTTGGTATGACCTTAAAGAAAATAGAACAATGTTTCAGACGCAAAATTCTACAACTGTAATTAGCAATAAAACAATGCGTGATTTTTTGGTAGAAATAGAAACAAAAAAGCAATTTGATGAAAAAATGTTAGAAAAATATTTCGACAGGAAGGCAACGAAAAAAGCAATCAATTTCTTGTTAAAACAAAAAATAATAAAAGAGATTAGTTGTGACAATGCAGGTGCAAAAAGAAAAACTTTGACTCCTAAGAAAAACGATGTTCAAAATAAAAATAAGCCTATAAATGGCAAAAATACCCCTAAAAGTGCCAAAATAAGTGCCAATTTGCAAGGAAATGTCAAAAAGGGCACTAAAAACAATAGTGGGGTAAAAAAGCAAATTAAAACTCAAAATGCCAAGACTAGTACAACAAAAAAGCAAGTCAAAAAGGCAGTAAATGTACAAAAAACAGAAAAAAGTTTAGAAAAAAAGACAAAAAGAGTCACGACTAAAATTACTAGAAAAGAGACGAATGCGCCTACGAAACGAAAGGTTGGGGATTTGAATTTAACAGCCGAACAAAAGGCGTTACTTAAAGTTTTAAGCGAAAGAAATCAAAAGAAAATTATCGCAAACGAACTATTAAGCGATAATTCGACTGCTGGACGCGTGGGAAGAGATTTGACCGCTAAAAAGCAAATTCCAGACCTTGGAAAATCAAATTTGCGCGTCACATTTATTGGCGGAATTGGAGAAATCGGCAAAAATATGACATTGCTTGAATATGGCGACGATATGATTATGATTGACGCTGGACAATCTTTTGCGGATGAAACGGTGCCAGGGATTGACTCGGTTGTGCAAGATTTGACATACCTTGAAGCAAATAAAAATAAACTCCGCGCAATTTTTATTACTCATGGTCACGAAGACCATATTGGCGGACTTTGGTATGCGCTTAAAACAGTTAAAGCACCAATTTATGGCTCGGCTGTTTCTTTGGGTCTTATTGAAGGCAAACTCGCCGAAGCAAAAGAACTTGACGGAACTGTTTTGAAATGCGTTAAACCTGGGGCGACGGTCAGTGCGGGTAAATTTAAAGTTGAATTTGTTTCGATGACGCACTCTATTCCTGGGGCGTTTGGGCTTGCGATAACTACGCCAGTTGGAACAGTTTTTCACACGGGCGACTTTAAAATTGACGCAACACCAATTGGAAACGATTATTGCGACCTAAAACGCATTGCTGAACTCGGGAAAAAGGGCATTTTGCTCCTTATGAGCGACAGCACAAATGTCGAAAGGCAAGGTTTTTCGCTTAGTGAATCGGTTGTTGGAAAAACCTTTAAGCAACTTATTAGTAGTTACAAAAATCAAAGAATCATTATTGCAACATTTGCGTCGAACATTCATAGGTTGCAACAAATCGCTGATTATGCAAAAGAATATCACAGAAAGATTACTTTTACTGGAAGAAGTATGATAAATGTCACCGAAATGGCGATGAAAATAGGTGAACTTCACTGCGATAGAGATTTGATTGTCGACATTGACAAAATAGATAAGTACGCAGACAACGAAATTATCATTGTTTCGACTGGGTCGCAAGGGGAAGTTATGAGCGCACTTAATCGTATGGCTCTTGACGATTATCCAAAAGTCAAACTTGGCGATAACGATGTGGTTATTTTGTCGTCATCACCTATTCCTGGGAACGAGAAACAAATAAATAATCTTATAAACCAACTTTATAGAAAAAATTGCAAGATTATTTACAACGAAATAGCCGAAGTTCACGCGTCGGGGCACGCGTATAAGGAAGAATTGAAGATTATTATGTCTCTTGTTAGACCAAAATTTTTTATTCCTGTTCACGGCGAATATAGGCATCTTAAAAATCAACAACTTTTGGCAAAAGAAATGGGTATTCCAGAACGAAATGTTATTATTCCTGAACTTGGGATGCAAGTCGAAGTCGGAAAAGATTTTATCAAGGTGGCGGGACAAGTGCCAGCGGGCGATGTTTTAATTGACGGAACTGGACGCGGAGACAAGGACAGCGATGTAATTAGAGATAGATTGTATCTAGCAAAAGAAGGGATGTGTGTCGTTGTCGTCAAAATTGACGAAAACTCAAAAAGGCTTGTTGCTAGACCAAGAATTTTCTCGCGCGGATTTATCTATAAGGATGAACTTAGTGAAATTTTGACTGGGTCGCAAGACTACATTATGGGGCAACTCGACTTGGTGGATTTGAAGTCGTTTGAAAGCACGAGAGAAATGGAAGCATATATTAAAAAAATTGCGCTTGCTTATTTTTCAAAACACACCAAAAGACGCCCAATGATTGTTCCAATTGTTGTGGAA
>CAKVCH010000140.1 GCA_934725745.1 uncultured Clostridia bacterium
AATTACAACATTGTGACGACCTTTGATTGTTCTAGGCTTGTAAACATCTCAAAAAAGCCAGTTGTTGTTAGTTTTCCAGAACTTCAAGAGTTACAAATTGAAAACGGTGCTTTTGTCGCGGATTACAACGGCAAAATAAGAAGTGATTTTCTTAGCGCATATTATAAAGATATAAACAACAACATTGTCGAAGTCAAAACGGAAAGCGTTTTAAGTGGCACCGTTTCTAAAAAAAGGGAGATTTTAAACGCGGGCAACTATGAAATAAGGGCGATTAAGCAAGACGCGGACAAAAATTATGTTTTTATGTACAGTGAAACGCAAGAACTCGGCGCATTGAGTTTAAAAATTAAGAAAATTGCACCTACTTTTAGGTTTTTAAAACAAGATTTTGTCTACACAGGTTACGAGCAAGATTTGGCGGATTTTGTCGAAATTGTAGCGCCAAAAAATGTTGAAAAGCGCGACGCAAACGGCAATATTTATTACACGACCGAACAAGAAATTGTTTTCACAAACAGTGGATCGTCAATTGTTGGCAGTAAATTTACGACCTTTCAAGACGGCGAAAATTTGAGATTATATAATCGTTTTGCAGTGCTAGAAAGTAATAATTATTACGCGTCAGAACAACAATTTGTGTTTACGCTCTCAAAGGCGGAACCTATTTTTGATTTGAGTAAACTTGTAACTGATTACACCTACACGGGCGAAAAGATAACAGTTTCGGGCGTTACTGTATCGTCAAATCAAACAATTTTGCAAAGTGAAAACATAATAAATGTTGGCACTTATTCAAATGTTGTTTTGTCGGTTGCTGAAAATGATAATTACATTTCAAAGAGTTGCACGGTGTCCGTTCGCGTCGTGCCAGCGGTTATTGATGTGAGTTTATATATGTGGAACACACCGCTTGAAATGACATATAGGGGAGATAGGGAACAAGATTATTACACATTGTCACTACTAAATGTTAATGAAAGTGTTGTCGACATTTCCTATCAAAACAACCGCCAAAAGAACGCGGGCAAATATCTTGCAACTGCAACGGCGACCCTTAAAACGGGCGTTACAAATTATTCTTTAAAAGGAACAATTGCGCCACTTTTCTTTGAAATCCACAAAAAGGGCGTCGAAAAACCAACGCTTAGTGTTTCGCCAATTTTCACATATGACGGCGAAGAAAAGGAACTTGCGCTCGCGTCATCAATGAACGAAGTTTTCTATCATTTTACCCAAAATAACGGCAAAAATGCGGGCAATTATGTCTCGATTGTTGCTTTAAATGATAAAAACAACCTTATGTGGGCGGACGGAACGACGGACGACTTGAAGTTTGATTGGACAATAAAAAAGAGAATTGTCACTGTCGATAGTTACAAAACTATTCTTGTCTATAACGGCTTGGAGCAAAGTTTGAAAGTTAGGGAAAATAACCTTTACTACGCCGTCAGCGAAAGTGCAATTGATATTGGCGAGTACAAAACAATCCTTATTTTAAAGGATAAAGAAAATTATGCGTTTAACGAAGAAGGTGCAAGCGAATATGTTGTTAATTGGAAAATCACGGGAGACAGACAAACCGCGGGTATTCCAATTGTGATAATTATTTTGGTCACTCTTGCCGTTGGCGGGCTTGGAGTATATTTAACTCTTCACTTTACGGCAGTTGCAAAAGAAAAGAAAGAAAGAAGAAAACGCCTTGAACAAAAAATGGCAAAGGAAAGAAAGATAAAATAACAGTTGAAATTTTAGGGAGATTCGTGTCTCCCTTTTTTATTTTTTAATTTAATCAAGTAATTGTTTTACTTAGAGTTGAATGGCTCTTCAAATGATTTGACAATGGGCGGGGGTTGTGATAAAATAAACGCATAGCGTTTAACTTCTAGTTTTTAGCATATAAATGTTACAAAAAGGAATATAGATATGAAAAGAAAAGTCGACGAATCAAAGGTTTCTTTAAAGGAACAACCTTTGATCGTAAACGAGAAAAAGTCTACAAAAAAAGCAAAAAAATTAAGCGTAGACGCGAAAAAAAAAGGCGAAATTTTAGATAAAACAGGTTTTTCTAGCGAAGATCAAAGCGTTTCAAGTAATCCCGCGGAAAAACAGAGCGAACCTGCGAAAAATGTCGAAAAAGAAAATTCTCAAAATCTTGATGTTTTGACAGATAAAAAGAAAAAGGCTAAAAAGGACAAAGAAAGTGGTGATTCTTCAAAAAAGAAAAAGTCTCACAAAATGAAAAAGTCCACGCGTTTTACTCTTCTTATTGTTATTTTAGTTGGGATGTTTTGCGGGGTTACGGTCGGGCTGTATTTTGGGCCAAAGAGCATAGACCCAAATAGATACAATTTTGAAG
>CAKVCH010000141.1 GCA_934725745.1 uncultured Clostridia bacterium
TTTTAATAGAATTTGCAAACGGTATTTGTGTCGATACAAACAATGCTTCAGTTGGAGATAAAATAGTTCTCGCGGGGAAAGTACTCATTGTAGGGCTATCTCTTCCTGTAATTTCAAATTTGTTGAATGTAATTGTGGACATTTTGCCTTAACTCGTTAAATATAAAGAGATTTTGATGTGAAAGATGTTTTTAAAAGTGATTATAGCAGGGAAAATAGAAAAAAACAAGATAGTAATCTAAAACTATCTTGCATTTTTCATATATTGCTTTTGTTTTTCCTTGTAGTTGGCACATTCTGCGTCGTGAAACCCAATAAAAGTGCAGTTATTCAAATTGAATCTAGCGTAATTTTTTCGCAAAAGTTGAACACGGCAAACGATTCGGATGTCGAGCAAGAATTAAGTGACAATATTGACGACCAATTAAAAGATATAGATTTTAGCGGAATTGAAAATGGTTTTAATAAACTTTCAGACAAAGATAAAGAACTTTTAGGTGAAAATTCTTTTTTAAAAATTGTTAGAAAACTCATAAATGCTGACGATAGCAACCTTTATAGCAATTTTTTGCCCTATGCGCTTTCAATTATTTTTGAAGATTTGTTGGTGCTCCTTCCGTATTTTGCGGTAATTGTTGTTATTGCAATTTTGTATAGTTTAGTAGGACAAATGTCGAGCGATAAAAGCCTAAACTCCATAATTCACCTTGTCTGTTTTAGCGCAATTGCGGGAGTCGTAATAAAAATTGTTTTTGGGCTAATGTCATCGGCAACGGGCGCAATTAACATTGTTGAAGGGCAAATGGAAGCAATTTTTCCAATTATTCTGACTTTAATAACTGCCGTAGGTGGAGTTGTTACAGCTTCGACATTTGAGCCATTTCTAGCGATTTTAACAAGTGGAATAACGAAACTTTTTTCGTCCTTACTTGTCCCAATTTTTATTTTTAGTATTGTTTTCGGGGTCGTTGGTAATTTATCCAAAAATGTAAAACTAGAAAAATTTTCAAAATTCTTTTCGTCACTTTTCAATTCAATCGTTGGAATAGTCTTTACAATTTTTATGGCTTTTCTAGCCTTGCACGGGTTGACCGTTTCAAGCGTTGATACAATAAGTATGAAAACGGCAAAATATGCAATGAAAAACTACATTCCAATTGTCGGCTCATATTTATCTGACGGAGTTGGTTTAATTTTGGCAAGTAGCGTTTTGATAAAAAATGCAATTGGTGTTGGGGGACTGCTTGTTTTATTTTTGTGCCTTTTTTCTCCTATAATCCAAATAATCATCGTGCAACTATTACTTAAACTTACTTCCGCAATTTTGGAGCCCGTTTGCGACAAGGAAACGCCCGACTTTTTGTTTTCAATCTCAAAAAGTTTAAATATGCTTTTGGTGTCTCTTGTTGCGATTGGATTTATGTTTCTAATCTCAGTTTCAATTTTGATGTGTTGTTCAAATATCTTTTAAAAGGAGCAAAGAAAAATGTCTGCTATTTCATCCTGGATTTTGGGAATCGCGGGGATAGTGCTTGTGGGCGTTTTAGTCGAGGTTCTTCTTCCGCAAGGGAAGCTTAACAAACTGTTAAAAAGCTTTGTCGCAGTTGCAACAATTCTTGTAATTGTATCGCCACTTAAAAATATTGACCCAAACACACTAGATTTTTCAAAACTTTTTGACCCGATTAAGATTGACAACAATTTTGTGGAAGAAAGGCAAAAAGGGATGATAATTTCTTTACAAGAAGAGATAGAGAAAAACCTTAATTCCAACGGATATTTAAACGTAAAAGTCAAGATTGATGGTGTTGTTTCTGCCGAAAAATGCGAAATAAAAAATGTTTTTGTCGATTTAGAAAATTTGGTTCTTTTAGACGAAAAACTGAATATAGATAAATATACAAATATTGTGGCGATAATCCAAAAGTCGATTGATGTAAATAAGGAAGACATTATTTTTTATGAGTGAAGAAATTAAAAGGGATGAAAGTCCAAAAAAAGAAAACTTTTTGTCTAAAATAACGGACAAGCTTAAAAGAATAAAGCACCTTGACATTATTTTGACTGTGCTTTTTATCGCTATAATTTTGCTAATCTATTTTTCAACAACGGGGCTTTTTTCTAGCAAAGGAAAAGAGACGAGCAAGACTGCAACGGAAAATATTTCGTCGAGTTCGTCTGAGGCACTTACGATGGACACGCTTACTTCACAACTGTCTAGCAATTTAGAATCTCTAATTTGCGGGCTGTCAGGAGTAACAACGGCAAAAGTTATGTTGTATTATGATGAAGATATTTCCTACGACATAGCCTACACACAAGAGACAAAAACCACGAGTGACGGC
>CAKVCH010000142.1 GCA_934725745.1 uncultured Clostridia bacterium
CCATAAGGAAAAGGTCTCCTTGAAGGCGCTTTATGCTACCTTTTAGCGCGTAAACAGCCCCAGATATAAACTGCAAAATTTTATCCGCGTCGCTTGGTTTAAGTTTTGCGAGATTAACGATGCACGCTTCTCTTCTTCTTAAACACTCAACAAGAAGTTTAATATCGTTATTGTCCTTTGGCGCATAAATAACAAGATTTTTTCCGCCAATTCCACCAGGCAAATTAGAAAATTGAGACGAAATGTCGTTTGCGTTTTTAAACTCTTGCGTCGAAAAAGATTCGGCAAGTCCGTTATCAAAATTGCTATATTTTTGCGTCGTTTCAGTAGGCTCTTTGCCTTTTTCTTCGCCTTTAAACCCCATTCCTTTCATAACCCAATTAAAAAATCCCATTTAAAATCTCCAAATTATGCTTTTTGAATGCTTTTTACTAGATAACACAATTTTATCATAAAAAAATTTTATTGCAAAGCAATAAAGTACTTTTTACATAAAAATTAAAGCAATTTTGTGATTATTTTTTAAAAAAACCGATAAAAAATTGTTTAATAATCATTTTGATGCTTTTTATAACAATTTGTTTGACACCTTAATCGTCTGACTTTTTAAATAACAAAAGACTATTTAACCACCAAATTTTTATCTTTTAAGCGGGTAAAATCAACCAAGAAATACACATAAAAAAATTTGCATAGTACTTATAAAGGCACTTTTTAGGTCTAAAACGACCAAATATTGTGCCAGTACTATGCAAAGTTGCAATTATGTAGAAATCTGTATTCTAGTATTTATTCTACTTTTCTTTACCTATAAATTCTCTAAGCAAACTATCTTTTGGAACAAGTTTTTCATCTACTGTGTAGCAAAAGTCGAAAATTGTCAAAAATTTTGCTATTGTTTTATCTTTTTCAAATTTTTTAATTTTATTTGCTACAACATCTTTGTATAACAAGAGTTCATAGGAGTGAAGAGTGTCAATAACGACATCGGCATATGGTTTAAAAGGCTTTATGTTTTTGTCTTCCCCTTTACATACTTCTTTCCACATTTCAATACTCTCTAAGTATGGAACGCCCCTATCTCTTTCGTCCCTAATCATTCGGCGCAAAAGGCGAATTTCTTTTGAAGACAAAACATCATAATTTCTAATTATTATTTTTGAATCACAATCTAGGTAAATTTTAAAGATTTTATCACTATTAAGTCCTTCAACGATTTGTGGATTATGCGCGTGGATTCCTTCCATAATGATAATTTCGTTGCCGTTTAACTTGCAATCAACCCAATTTTTTTTGCGGGTGTGTGTGCAAAAGTCAAATTCAGGAGTTTTTGTTTCATTTTTTTCCAAAATTTCGCCAAGACACTTTCTAATTGTATCAACATCAAGCGCACAAATATCTTCTATATTTGGTTCGCCGTCTTCTCTAAGCGGAAGTTTGTATAAATCCATAAAGAAATTGTCCATATTAAGCACATGAGATTCTACGCCAAGGTTCAAAAGTGCTTGTTGAAGCCTAAAACTGGATGTTGTTTTGCCCGCTGATGATGGGCCACTAATAAGAACGATTTTTATGCCCTTTTCAACAATTTTTTCCGCTGTTTTATGCAAACTTTTAACATATTCAGACTCGGCTAGTGTGATTAGTTTAACAACATTTTCCTTTGCAAGTTCGTTTATTTCATCAATATTAAGTTCTTTCATCAAAATCTGCCTTTTATTATAGAGTTAGAACGAGTTTTTTGGCAATATTTGAGACTGTTTCACAATCACCTTTTTTACAAGCAACAATTAGTGACGCGACATCTTCATTTACAATTTCACTT
The DNA here is from genome assembly GCA_934725745.1 of uncultured Clostridia bacterium. Taxonomy (GTDB): domain Bacteria; phylum Bacillota; class Clostridia; order Christensenellales; family UBA1242; genus UBA7862. The sequence continues at coordinate 1,826 of CAKVCH010000142.1, forward strand.
TCATCAATTGACGCTTTTTTAATAATCAAACAAAAATCTTTGACGCAATTTGGCACAGTCATAAGGTTTATAAGTACAAAATCGTCCGATTCAAAGAAATTCTTAAAGTAATATGTCCACTTCTCAGCTGAAATTTGCGACAGAATAATCTCAGAATACTCTTTCGCTTCGCCATTAACCCCGTTGTTATTCCCAATATATGTCAAAAGGCTTGGAGTTATAACACTTCTTAGGAAAAATTTTGGATAACTTTTTATTTCACTTAGTTTAATCAGTCCTAAAACTTCGTCTTTTTGGTTGCTCAAACTATAATGACTAGAAAGAATGTCTTGGCACGCCTTTAAAATACTTGTCACGACCGATAGGTCGGTCGAAAAATCATTTATTTTAATATCTTCTAAAATAAAGGCAAACGCCTTCCCGACCGACGAGTCGGTCGAAAAACTTTTAACATAGTAAGCAAAGAATTTTCTATCATTAAGGCTTGAACTTTCCCAT
>CAKVCH010000143.1 GCA_934725745.1 uncultured Clostridia bacterium
GGATGTAGGCTTTCAAAAAATCATTTGACTTATCCACAATAATATTGCTATAATTATTTAGTAATTAGTTAACTGTGATTAAGTAACGACGACCGTGAGTCAACAGCCATTTCGGCACTGACTCCCGACCGCTCCCAACGGGGCCCCCAAAAATAGCAGTAAAGCGTAAGCCTTTACGAAATTTTTGGGGAAAAGGAGAGACAGCCCGCTTATCGATTGATTGCGAATAGCAATCTGAGTTCAAGGGCTTGGCTCGACGCGTAAGGGAAAATGTCGGTTTACCGACAAAGGGGTAGTAAGATTGTTTAGCTTAATTGATTAAGGCAAACGGATAAATTGTTTAAGAAAAACAAAAGATAATAGGGGGAGAAAAAAAATGAAAAAGAAATGGACAATAGTTGCGTTTTCAATGTGCCTAGTAATTGTAGTTGGGTTAATTGCTACAATAATTGTACTCGCCAGTGGAACGCAAGGGGTGGGTACAAGTGTAAGTGTGCTTTATGTCGCAACTGATATAGAAGGTACAGTAAGTGCAAAATATAGTAAGGTAAACAAAAATACAAGTGCTGTTATATCTACAACCGATATGGTAACAAGTAGTGGAAGTAAAACGGTAAGTTTCTTATCAACCACACCTACAACCACAAATTTACTTAACCCAACGGAAAGTAATATTGCATTAACTGCCGAACAAGATTTAATCATTATATATACATTCACAGCTGTAGCAACCTACTACGCAACGCTAGAATACAAAGACAGTTCAACCAGTGCAAGCAATATAGAGTTTTCCTACGCTCTTAACGACGGAGCATACGAACAAAATATGACAATGCCAATAGAAGTGACGCCAGACCATTCAACAACCTATTCAATCAAACTCCATATTGCCGACACCGCCCGTAACGCTAACCTAAGCGGTTCACTCAACTGGGCTCTAACAAAAGACGGCTCTCAAACTCCAAGTGGTGGGGATAATATTGAAACAGTATCACTCTCTTATGCTAATAACGAAGGTTCGGTTGTTAATTCAGACACAGTTACATTTAAAAAGAATGCCGACGGCACAAAATTTAAAATAGTAGGCCCAACACCTATTATTGATTCGTCGTCTACGACATCATATCTAAACGGTAATTTTAACGAAAGAACAACCACCGCAACGGGTAAAGTTGCAAGTATTGACGACTTAACAAATAGCAATAATGCTGAATTTTACTATTTTTGTACAAATTCCGCCGTTGTAGGCTCTCTATCATACAACGACCCGGGTGAAATTTACTATACATCAACTGCTGACTCTACCTTAGAGAGTTGGTATGACTTGCCAACTTCAAACACGAATCTATATGCTTGTTTTATGACACCCAATTATATATCACATGGCTATTATTACGGAAACGATAAGAATATTGTCATTTCCAATGTTATTACTTCGTGTTCAGAATCTGGTGATATATCGTCTCCATCCTATTTTCCATCGGACGCAGCAAATATTATTATTCCACAAAGTGTGGTTAGTATAGATTATAGAGCTTTTGCTCGTTGTAGTTCTTTAATAAATGTTACGATTCCAAGCAGCGTGAAAAGTATAAAAGATGGTGCCTTTTCATATTGTAGTGGCTTAACAAGTATAACGATACCAGATAGCGTTACGAGTATAGGGGATTCTGCTTTTTCTGGTTGTACTGGTTTAACAAATATAACGATCCCAGATAGTGTGACAAGTATAGAGGATAATGTTTTTCTTAGATGTAAAAAATTAGCAAGTATAACAATACCAGATGGCGTGACGACTATAGGAGGGCATGCTTTTGAAAGCTGTGTTGGTTTAACAAGTATAACAATCGGGAATAGTGTAACGAGTATAGGGGAACAGGCTTTTTATGGTTGTACTGGTTTAACAAGTATAAGTGTGTCGGCAAATAACTCTACCTATTATTCTACAAGTAATTGTCTTATAAAGAAATCTGACAATTCGTTAATTTATGGTTGTAAAACTTCTATTATTCCAAATACTGTGACGAGTATAGGAGCTGCTGCTTTTCATGGTTGTAGTGGCTTAACAAGTATAACTATACCAGATAGTGTGACGAGTATAACGGATGCTGCTTTTTATGGTTGTAGTGGTTTAACAAGTGTGACAATTGGCTCTGGTGTGACGAGTATAGGGGACTATGCTTTTGAATCTTGTTCTAATCTTACAAGTGTAACTTTTGCAGACACGAGTAAAACTTGGACGATTAAATATCGCTCAACCGTAAAAGCTAGTGATGTGTCGGTAGCAGACCCAACGCAAAATGCAACAT
>CAKVCH010000144.1 GCA_934725745.1 uncultured Clostridia bacterium
AAATAGCTCGTTTTCGGATTATCTTCCTCTTGAAAACCCAATAAAATCAGATATTAAGACATATTTAAAATTAAGAAATTTGTTGTTTTACAATGCACTCAATTGTGTCGCCAACAAGAACATCATTAAAGCCTTCGACCTTAATTCCGCACTCGTAACCGCTCGCGACTTCTTTCACATCGTCTTTTTCTCTCTTCAAAGTCGCAATTTTGCCTTCAAAAACAACATCTTTTCCGCGATAGACTTTAACAAGTGAATTTCTCACAATTTTGCCGTCTAAGCAGTAGCATCCAGCAATTGTACCGACACTTGAAATTTTAAAGAGTGCCCTAACTTCCGCGTGTCCTACAACGACTTCTTCGTACTTAGGTGCCATCATAGATTTTGCGAGTTTTTCTATATCTTCAATCGCCTTGTAAATAATGTCATATTCCCTAATTTCAACCTTATTTTGTTTTGCAAAATTGGATATTTTAGACAAAATCTTTGTGTCGAAAGAAATAATTATTGCGTTTGAAACTTTCGCGAGTTGAATGTCGTTTTCATTGATATTTCCAACCCCGCAAGAAACAATTTCCGTTTTAACTTCTTCATTTGAAATGGTAGATAAACTTTGTCTTAACGCTTCGCACGAACCTTGGTTGTCGGCTTTTATAAGAAGAGACAATTTTTTCTTATCTTCTTGCGCAGGAGTTGCCAAGAACTCGTCAAGGCTGTTTGCTGGACCGTGTTCAATCTTTTCTTGCGCTTGTCTTATTTTTCTTTCTTCAATAACATTCTTACTAAACTTTTCGTCAACAACTTGCATTTGGTCGCCCGCACTAGGAACGCTATCAAAACCAAGGATGCTTACAGGCATACTAGGTCCCGCTTTTTTAACATTTCTGCCCTTATCGTCAATAAGTGCACGAACTTTTCCAAGCGCAAAGCCAGACATAATGTTGTCGCCGATTCTAAGAGTACCATTTAAAATAATTGCGTTCGCGATAGGTCCTTTATTTTTATCAAGACAGGCTTCAATTATTGTGCCGACCGCTTTTCTATCTCTATTGCATTTAAGTTCTTGCATCTCGGCAACAAGTAAAATAGTTTCAAGCAACTTGTCGACGCCTTCGCCAGTTACAGACGAGACTGGAACAATAATTGCATCTCCGCCCCATTCTTCTGGTAAAACATCGTGTTCTGTCAATTGTTGCTTAATTCTTTCAATATCAACATTTTGTTTGTCGACCTTTGTTATTGCAACAATCATTGGCGCTTTTGCTTCTTTAATATGCTTAATCGCTTCAACAGTTTGAGGTTTTACGCCGTCATCACCAGCAACAATAAGGACCGCAACATCGGTTATTTCTGTTCCACGCTTACGCATATTTATGAACGCTTCGTGTCCAGGAGTATCAATAAAAGTAATGTCTTCACCCTTCCAATTTATAGAATAAGCACCAATTGCTTGTGTAATTCCACCCGCTTCACGAGAAGTGACATGTGTTTTTCTAATGTAGTCAAGAAGAGATGTTTTGCCGTGGTCAACATGCCCAACAATAGTAACAATAGGCGCGCGTTTTTCGTTGTTTGTTCCGTCGTCAATAACGGTGTTTTCTTTCAATTTTTCTTCAAAAGTCTTTTCAACTTTTAATTCCAATGTGACCCCCAATTCACCAGCAACCATTTCGGCAGTTTCGTAGTCAATGTTGCTATTTATTGTCGCCATCACGCCCAAAATCATAAGTTGTTTCATAATTTCAGTGACAGGCTTTCCAATTTTTTCGCTCAAAATTTTAACTGTCAAATTAGGCGTTGTAATGACCGCATTTGTTATTGGCGCACAGACAACTGGCGCAACTTCGGTCTTTTGTTTTTTAAGGCGAAGTTTACGCGTAACCATACGCTCTTCAATGGATTGTTCTTCAATAAGTCCGCGACGAAGAAGTGATTTTTTATTGATTCTTCTATCGTCGTCCGACCTTTCGTGAGATTTTTTCTTATTTCCAAAACTTCTCTCAACTTGCGCAAAAGCGGTCGATGCAGATTCCAAATTGTTTGTTCTTTTTGGAATAATGCCTATAAGAGCCTTGTTTTGCCTATCTTGTTCGCCCATTTTTTGGAAAGGTCTTCCGCCGTTTTGCCCATTTTGATTAAACGAGCCTTGCGCGCCTTGCCTATTATTAAAAGGTCTATTTTGTTGTGGTCTATATCCACCTTGATTGTTGTTAAATCTTTGCCCATTTTGTTGGGTAGAATTAAATGTGCCATTATTTGGCTTTCTTCTATCAAAATTGTCG
>CAKVCH010000145.1 GCA_934725745.1 uncultured Clostridia bacterium
GGAATATGGTGGTCAGCGCAAAAACTTTTTACAAATAAAGCGTCACCTACCGAATTGTCGCCACGCAACATATGGTCAATTGTAATACAAACAATTTCACAGTCGAGTTCTTCCTTTTGATTATTCAAAATGTTAAGAAGAGCCATACTGTCTGCCCCACCGCTACAAGCGACGCCAATCACTTCTCCCGCTTTAATTAAATTATTTTCTCTGATAAAATCTAAAACTTCATTTTCCATAACGATACAAATTATATACTAACTAAAAAACAATTTCAATAGTAATATACAACTTTTTTTGTGTTTTTATCAAAATTTTGCACTTTTTTTATTAAAAAGGAATTTACTTAGGCAAAAAAATTCATTCTAAGTTTTAATCAGAATGAATTTTTATACACATATTTTTATTTTATTCTTTACTTTTTTTATGTTGTTTTTAAAAGAAAAGATATTTTTTTTATAAAAAACTAGTAAATTTTTAAATATAATTGATATGTTTTTGAAACTTTCAATAATTTTAACAAAACTAAAAATTCTTAGTTTTATTTTGAGTTTTAATCAAAATGAATATTTATAAATAATTATGAATAATGATACAAAAATCAATTAGGCACAATTATAGTATAGTTTTCCCACCATAACAGTCATATCGTCGTTAGGATAATTTTTTTGTACTTCTCTTGCTTTGTTTAAAATTGTATCTGCTAGTTCTTGCGGGCTTTTTGTCCTGACATATTTTAAAAATTCTTGCAAGTTATCTTCCCCTAATGCGTCGACGACGCCGTCACTCATCATAATAAGTTGGTCGTCAGGAGACAAAACTGTTTTTGTCACCTTTGGCGTCACATTTTCCAAGATTCCAATTGGCAAGCCACTACTTTCAATTTTTGAGACCTTGTCACCCGTTTTAATAAATCCGACAGTCGCGCCTTGTTTTATAAAATCCGCTTCTCCATTTTTTAAATCGACAACGCTTACATCAAGTGCTGTAAAAACGTTCTCACTTGTGAGATTGAGTAGTTTGTTGACGCTTGACAAAATCGTTTCATCATCATATCCCGCCTTATAAAAATTTTCTATCAAATTGATTGACGTTTCACTCTTTTCGCCCGCTTTTTTGCCCGACCCCATTCCGTCACAAAGGGCTAGCATAAATTTCCCACTAGATAATTTTGAAAAGGAATGCGTGTCTCCGCTTTTTTCGCTTCCGCCCTTTATTGAATGTGCTAGACCCACTGCCATATCGTAAGTTGGGGCGGTTTTATAGGACACATAGGTCATTGTTTGGTCGCTACTTGGCAAAATTTCATCTAGCACCATTTTTGAGTTTGTGACAGAATTGACAACCTTTAAAATCTTTTCATTGTCATAATCAATTGTCCTTATAAGAAGCGAAATGACATTTGTTTTCTCATCCTTTTCAAAACACACAACTTCGCTCGGAATTATGTCTTGATATGTCAAATTTTCCTTTATAAGTTCTTGCTGTTTTTCATCTTGAGACACAATTTGGCTCGTCTCTTTTGATAGTTCATTTAATATATGAGAAACACCTTTTAGTTGCTCGGCAACGAGAAGTTTACTGCTATCTATATCCGAATTTAATTTTGTGTAAGACTTATAATCATTTAAAAGAGCGTTTATCGCCCCAATAAGTTGATTAAGTTTCACGCAACGCATCGTGAGATATTGTGGAAGGTCGACAAGCGTTATTTTCCCTTTTTCAAAGCCTGCATTTATTAAGTTGTCAAAAATCTTTTTTAAGTCATTGTTGTATCCTTTAAGACACTTTGTTTTGTTGGGACAAGTCTCACAATTAGAACGGATAAGCTCGCTACAAAGCATTGTTTTTGCGTCCTTTTCACCAATTCCACCCTTAACAAGTTTTCTAAAACTCTTGTCCATTTCATAGAAAACTTCCGCCGTGTAAAGCAATTTTTTACTTGTTTGAAGTTTGTTTTGGTTTAAAATCGTCTTTAATGAATTGTCTGTTTTATCAATAAACAAATTTGCTTTTACTTTATCAATAAATGATTTTGGAATGAGAATGAGAGATAGGCACACAAGCGCCGTTGGAATAAAAGTAAAGGCGTTTATTCCCCCAAAAAGGTTTAAAAGAAGATTTAGAACGACATCACTTAAAAGAATAGAAATAGCACCAAAGGTTTTATTTATGTCACGGAAAATTAAACTCACGACGGAAAGAACGCTAAAAAGTGTTATATATTCCAAACTTCCACCACACATATATG
>CAKVCH010000146.1 GCA_934725745.1 uncultured Clostridia bacterium
GTCAAGCAAATTTGACCACTTTTTTCGTAAAATTTTAATTTTTTTGCTCAAAATACACAAGGTAAAACAAAAAAAGAGTAACCCTTTTAAGATTACCCTATTTATTTTTTTTGATATTATTACAAGTCTTCTTCGTCGCCGATATTGTCGCCTACTGACAAGAATTCTTCTTTTACATGGCGGGACAATTTTTTCGTCACACTTCTTCTTAAAATAAACTCAATCACGCCATAAACAAGAAAAGAAAAGCCGATTAAAAACATCACTATAACAAACGCGTCAAATTGGTCATAACTCGCGATTTTAAGATAGGTAAACGCAAGCGAAACAAACACGCACGCCGTCCTAATATAAGACAGAAGCGACCTTTCGCAAGACATAAAGGTTTGCCTAACGGAAAGATTTGTACGCAAGCCTTCAAGTTTGAGCATATTTCTTTCATCGTTAACAAGCTTTGACTCTTTATGACTACTTGTTTTTCTCTCTTCTATTTTATTTTCGTCTTTATCAACCTTTTTTTGATTCAAATTTTCGCCTTTTTTTGCTTTTATTGTTTTTGATTTGCTTAAAACGACTTCCTTATCAACCAATTTGGCATCATTTTGAACCATCTTTTCTTTTTCTTTCATAAAAACATCCTTTTTTTCTTATCTTTTGTGATTTTTGTCTATTTATTCCTTGCCACAAAGTGCAAGAAAACATTTTTTATTTTCACATCAATATTCTATCGCGTAACAAGGCTTTTAGTCAAATAAATTAAAAAATTTTTATAATTTTAGCGCAAAATATAAAAAGGCGTTTGTATTTCGCCTTAAAATATGCTAAAATTGAGTATACTAAAATTGTTGAAGGCGAGAAAACTTAGTTTAATTTTGAAAAATTTGACAAAAACGCATTTTTAAACACTTTTTCTTACTTTCAAAAAAATAGGAGTACACTATGGACAAAAAAGTAATGAGTTTTGAACTATTCAAAAAGACATTGTCACCTGAAAAGGTGGAAAGATATAAAGAAAATGCGCTTAATGCGTATTATTGGAACCACATTTCCAATCTACCAGAAGAAGATTTTTCAAACCTTAGCAAATTTGAAAGTGATAGTGAAAAGAAAAAGTTTGCCTCAAAGATGACGGCGCAAGAATATGATGCCGAAGGATTTATTCCTGCTTATCTTGAATATCTTGAAAAAGAAGTCAAAGGCAATCACAAGACCATTTGTCTTAGGTGGGCAACAGGGCTTGAAAGTGAAAGTTTGGATGACCTTGAAAAGGACGACAATTTGTCGAGTCTTGGCGCCTATTGGTCAGATAATGATATGACAGACTTCAATTATTCAGACAAGCAAAAATATCTTCACTTCTTCCCTGCTTCTGACTATAAAGAGCGCAAAATATTTTTGCACAATATTGACGAAGAAAACAATCCAAAAACCGACCTTTATGTCTATGCGATAGATTCTGACTTGGTTGAAAAATGCACTGGATTTGGAAATTATCTCAATAATGAAGGTAATTATTGGGAAGAATACGAAGAAGTTGCCATTCCATCATCAAAACTAAAAAAATCAAACATAATTCAAAGTCTTGAAATTGAAAGAACGGGATGTCAGAATTACAACTCAGAACAACACATAAAAGCCGTCCTAACTTCGTTTTACGACGATGACGAACTTGAAAACGATTATACTTACTAAATTTACACAAAAAAAAAGAAGGAACAAAATGAAACTATTAGATTTAAGAACCCTAGATAAAACACTAGAAGAAAAAAAGGACACCATTGTTGAAATCGGTGGCTGGGTAAGAACAGTTAGAGACAACAAAAACTTTGGATTTATCACTTTAAACGACGGAACAACATTCAAAGGCGTACAAATTGTTTTTAATGCAAGCGACTTTAAAAATTACGCGGAAATAGCAAAACTTAACACTGGAACAAGTTTGAAATGTAAAGGAAAAGTTGTTTTAACTCCAAATAACAAGCAACCATATGAAATTCACGCAACTGAAATCGAAATTTTGAGCAAAACTGGCGCAGATTATCCATTGCAAAAGAAAGGGAGCACACTCGAATTCTTGCGCGAACAAGCATATCTCAGACCAAGAACCAACCTATTTAATGCAGTTTTTAGAGTAAGAAGCGAAGCAAGTTTTGCTCTTCACAAATTTTTCAATGAAGAAGGATTTGTCTATCTCCAAGCCCCAATTTTTACATCAAGCGACTGTGAAGGCGCTGGCGAACTCTTTAAAG
>CAKVCH010000147.1 GCA_934725745.1 uncultured Clostridia bacterium
TCTTTTCATAATATTTAATTTAACATACATTAAATATACAAATAATTATTAAATATTCATATACAAACCAATAATTAGATATAAAAATTAAAAAATACCAAAACTTAATATTTAAATGAAAATATATTAACAAATAATATATTTCGATGCTTCGGCTTTGCTCAGTGACCATCTCAGCAACCGCGGGCTCACTGACCATACTGGGTAAAGTGCAGTATTTTACTTAATTTTAAATTGGTTTTGTATTTGGAAGATTATGCAAATCCGAAAATAGGGCTTAATATAGTGACAAACTGCTTTTAGCGCGAGAACTTTAGTGCCATGTATAAATGACGACCTAAGAAATGACAAATATCATTTCGGACAAGTCTAGAAACCAATATCTTTGACAAAAAACTAAAAAATGACTGCAACCAAAGACATTAAACCAGCAAAACTTTGTTTTGAGCATATTGGCGGGAAACTTGGCGAGTTATTGTTAGAAACATTTATTGATAAAAAATGGATAGCTAAAGATAACCCCATAAACAAACATTTTTATATCACGGAAAAAGGGCAAAAAGAATTTACTAAAATGGGACTTGACCTTTCACAAATAAAATCCGACAAATTATGAACATAATTAGTGATTACGACAATTTCTTTTTGCCATCAGACAATTTAGACTCTGCTAAAGAATTTTATAAAAACAAACTCGGACTTGATATTAAGTTTGACTTTTCGGAAATGGGAATGATTGCTTTTAAAGTTGGCGATAACGAGCCTGCCATCATTTTACGTAAAGAAGAAAATGTAAAACCTGCAATTTGGTTTACTGTTGACAATGTCCAAGAAGCGTATAAAGAACTCAAAGAAAAAGGAATTGACTTTTTAAGAGAGCCTTTTGAAATTCATACTGGAATTAGCGTTGAATTTATTGACCCGTTTGGCAACAAATTGGGACTAACAGATTATACAAAAATACCTAAAAGTAGCGGACAATAAAATTGAAAGTGGAAAATACAGATAGACAATTGTGCCATCTGTTAACACGATTTTGGCAAAAGTGTTGGCTCAGTGCTCCTCTGGCCTAGTTATAGTTAATAATCATCTGCTGTATTTATTAACGTTTGTGACAGGCCTATCGCAAATGTGCCAATTGTTAGCAACAGGGATAGCGGGCGACAGAACAGGAAAAAAAATACAATGGAAATGGCAGTACCGAAGGAAAAACACGAATTACAAAAAGCGATCGTTGACAACTACAAAAAGTTGACAAACGAATTTGCTAACATTCCAGTTCACCTAACAAATAAAAAAGAACTTGAAGGACATGCAAAAAACACGTTAATGAGTATTGAAAACCTTGTTGCTTATCTTGTTGGTTGGGGACAATTGGTTTTGAAGTGGAACGACAGGAAAAGTAAAGGACTTGAAGTTGACTTTCCGGAAACAGGTTTTAAATGGAATGAACTGGGACAACTTGCACAAAAATTTTACAACGACTACGAGAAAGATGACTTCAAAACTCTTATCGATAAACTTGATAAGACGACAAACGAAATATTGAAATTAATTGAAAGCAAAACGAACATAGAACTTTATGAAATGGCTTGGTATGACAAATGGACTTTTGGAAAAATGATACAGCTTAATACTTCTTCACCATTCAAAAACGCAAAGGACAGAATACGAAAATGGAAGAAAACGAAACAATTGAACTGACAAGAATGCCAGCCACTAACTGCGTGTATAACAAATCTAGGTTAAGTGCTAAATCAAAGTTCTGTTATTTTAATAAAAGTGCGTACCAAACTGAAAGTGAAATGCTTTTTATTTAGCTACTTCTTATACACGCAAAACATTAGCGGTAATATAACCGAGCGCAACAGACACAACACAATAGCGATAGAATGAATTTAGACACTATAAAAAAATATTCCCTTAGCTGTTTCCTATTGACACTACCAATTATGGCATGGAATATTGCCTTGACAAATAAATTGCCCAAAGACTTTCAACCCGATATATTTTGGAAAGACATACCGGCTTTGTTGAAATATGCTGAAAATATTTCAAGGACATTGATTTTCATGCTTACTTTACTGATGCCTTTAAGTATTTCAACATTTAAACAGAAACGGGGACTTATTTTATATGTAGGCGGGACAATATTATATTTTGTCTCTTGGCTTGTCTTGATTTACTTTCCTGACAGTAGATGTAGTAATAACGTCTTTGGATTTATGGCACCTGCATACACTC
>CAKVCH010000148.1 GCA_934725745.1 uncultured Clostridia bacterium
GTCGCCCGCTTCTATTGTTTGTGTGCCGTCGACTGAAATCATTTGACTTATCCCAATTTCGCCAGGCAAGCCACGCGGACCCATATCGCCTTTTTCGCCCTTGTCGCCTTGCTTTCCGTCAATTCCGCGCGGAATTTCAAAATCTAAAAAGTGCATCCCTTCGAAATACCTGTCGGTTACACTGGCACATTGTTCTGGGTCGACGGTAAAAACATTTCCAGTTTGGACCTTTTCAGACCGTCCTAGGTCGCCTTTTGGAATGTAAAAATCAAGAACTGTTTTTGTCCCAACTTTTGAAGATTCGACGCGTGCTTTTTCGCCTGCGTCAAGAGTGGTTGTCGACCTAACTTCCGTTTCTCCGCCCGCAGGTCCAGTCGGACCCGTTGCGCCTATTGGACCAATCGGACCCGTTGCACCTATTGGACCAATCGGACCCGTTGCACCTATTGGGCCCATTGGTCCCGCTGGCCCCGTAGGACCAGTTTGCCCCAAAGCCTTTTTACTTTTTTCTTTTGGACTGACTTGCCCGCAACTAATAGAAATTGGGCAACATCTGTTGCAACAATCTTTTTCTTTCATTTTGCACCTGCCTAAAAAATCTATTGCATTATATTTTTTGAAGCAAAAAAATGTGTATTTTATTTGTTTAAGAGTCAAAAACGGGAGTTTTTAGAATTAAAATAAAGGCTACAAGGGCTGTGCCTTTTGAAATAAGCAAAATAAAAAAAAAGGAGCAAAGTAAATTATGAAGTGCACTTCATAATAGCAATGTTCCTTTTTTTTAGATTCAAAAAGTATTGACTAATGGTTAACACTTTTTAAGCTAGCATAATAAAAAATAGAAACAATGTAAATTCCAAAAAAATTTCCTTTATTTTTAAGTAGAATTATCCATTTAATGTCACGATTGTTTGCCACAAATACAATTATGACAAGTTTTTTAATTAAACTAATGTGTTAAATTATTATTTCTTTTTCTTTTTCCTCATTTTTGTGACAAGCAGAGAAAATGTTAATATAAAAGCCACCCCTATAAAAAGTGAAAATATTATTAGAATATTGTCAGGACTGCTTTGCTTTAGATTATCGTTGTTGTTAAAATCCGGATTGTCAGGATTTGGATCAATAGATTCTTCTTTTTGTAAATTTATTATCATTATTGTATTTTTGTAATTATCCTTGTTTTCGCCCACATAGATTGCCGTTGCACTTTTTAAATTATCTATCAATAAATCTGAATCTTCCCATTGCCAACCAGCAGGCAAGCTGATATCAGACAATGTTGTTGCATTGCCAGGAATTTTTATTTTGCTATTGGGTTTTGTTGGAACATCAATTGGCAAAATCTCAAACTCTAAAATTAGACTTCCAGTGTAATTTCCCTTTCCATTTATTATGATTTTAGCAATGCCAACATTTATGTTGTTTTGGTAGAAAATGGTAAAATCTTTATTTTCAATTAAAATTTGTGAATTTAGGGTTAAATTTACCTTTGGACAAAGTTTTTGACCAGTAAAAGAAACAGAAGAAATATTGTCATGTTGAGCAGTAGAAATATCGATTTTTTGTTCAGTTCCTTCACTTTTTTGCAAAATTGTATAAGCTTTTATTCTTCCAGCATAATTTATGCTATTCCAACCATAAGAAGATTTGTAATATGTGTTTTCACTTAAATTAAGTGAGTAAAGAATATATGCACTTTCGCCATTATTGCTACTGACATTTACAACAACGGAGTAGTATGTGCCATTATCAATTTTTGCCAAATTATTTAGTATAATCGTGTGATATCCACCATAATCTAAAACTCGCTCGCCACTTGCAGACAATGTTCCGCTTTCTGGATTGTCGGGGTCAGTTAAGTTGGTGTAAACTTGAACTTTGCAGGTTAGGTTATATCCATAAGTTGCCACATTAACCGCTTTAACATATTCGTTATGTTTTTCATCGCCTTTTTTTGCCATAAACACATTTGAAACACATTTTGAATTATTTTCACTTCGCATTGGTGCATCTAGAACATTGTCGTAAAAATAATTAAAATCAAATTCCGACTTGCCTGCATATTTAAACCCGCAAGTATTACCAATTGCACTATCGTAAGAAAGGTAAAAATAAGGAAGAGAATTATAACTGTTTTTAATTATCCAACCACCATTTTGGCTAGCGGTTTTTGGTAGGAAATTGCTTGCTGGAATTGTATCGTCCCACCCAACTATAG
>CAKVCH010000149.1 GCA_934725745.1 uncultured Clostridia bacterium
GTACTCATACATATCAATTTTGCGAGTAATCCCCGCAAGAACAATCACCCCACGCGCTTCCGCAACTGGAATAACAGTTTTTTGGTTTTTGAAAAAAAACAACTCTTCAATTGCTATAGCATCTGGCTTATATGTGTCAATTAAAGTCAGCATCCCCTCATAAATTGTGCTAAGGCGCGTGGCAAATTTTTCTTCCTTTGGAGTCGAAATCACACCATAATCAAGCGTGGTTAACCGTCCGTTTTCTTCTTCGACCACGCCGAATCCAACAAGTGCAAAGCCAGGGTCAATGCCTAAAATTCTTCTCATTTTTTATCCTTTCTTGTTAAGTGAATTCGTGTTATGCTCAATAATTTTATCAATGTTACTGCCCTTTTTGATTTTTGGCTCTTGCGCCACAAAACCAACTGGGCCGTCCGCGTCGTGAAGGTCGAATTCAACAAAAGCCTTTACGCCAACATCTTCAATCTTTGCAAGTTGCGCCTTGTTAAGTGGAACAAAATCAAAAAATCTTGTGTATGTGTCACCGATTTTTTCTTCGACAAATTCAATAGCGTTCATTTCTGGGAAGCACAAAACACCCCCAACGGTGTCCGTCCCTTCGCTATACACATTATCTGCGAGTTTAACTAATAGGTATAGCCCTACGCCTTTATTGTCGTCTACAAACCCATTTGCAACATCTCTTAACATCTGAACAGGCCAACTATACTCTTCTTTTTCCATATCCCACTTCCAAGTCGGCGGAAGAAGCATAAAAATCTCTGCGCGCGCAAGTTTAGGGTCAGGTTGATAGGAACTAAGCCCCACAGTCGACACGAGATAATAGTTAAAATTTTCGGTCGGTGCAAAAATCGCAATATCAATGCTACTAGGGTCGTCAAAATACTCTTCCGATTTGATATACTGCATTTGCTCCAAATCAAAACCGCCCACGCCCGCAATGTGCGCGACGACATCTTCTTGCCTTTCAGTCAAAACTTTTGAAATATACTTATCCATAAAACAACTCCTTTTTACTATTTTGAGCGTCCAAACTACTTTTATGATATAAAAATATCAAAAAAAAGTCAAACATAATGGCACAATCCGCGCCACATAATCTTTCAAGGAAATTTTAAAACAAAAACTATTTAACAAGCAAAAATCAACACTTGAAACATTTTTAGTGAGTCTTATTTTACCTTTAAACACAAAAAAATCAACCCAAACTAAACTTTGTGGTGAACATTATTTTCTCTTTATCCCCAACTTAAACTTCGTTGTGAGACTTATATGCCTTTTAGATTCAAAAAAACAACTTCCGACTTAAAATTCATAGCGGAAAGTAATTTTGTGTTATCTTCCTTTTAAACATAAAAAACCAACCCTAGCAAAAACACTAGAGTTAGTTTAAATCAAATCAAAATATCCCTTAACAACTTCAAAACATCTTAACTATTTTTAGTCCAAAGGTAGTCTCTATATGTATCAGTCAAATATGTTGCATTTTGCGCTGGATCAGTTACACTAATTGTATTAGAATTAACCGTCCAAGTCTTACTCGTATCCGCAAAAATCACTCTTGTAAGTTTTGAACAGTACCAAAAAGCTTTGTTATTTATTCTCGTCACATTTTTTGATATTGTTATATTTGTTAAACTACTACAATCCAGAAAAGCGGCATAACCTATACGCGTTACACTCTCTGATATCGTTATGCTTGTTATACTACTACAATTGCTAAACGCATAAGGACTTATAAGCGTCACGCTCTCTGGTATTATTATACTGATTAGGCTACTACAACTAGAAAAAGCGCTTGTTCCTATATCTGCAACGCTGTTCGGCATTGTTATGCTTGCTAAACCGCTACAGTAAGAAAATGCATCGTTTCCTATTCTCACTATCCCTTCTGGAATGAAAATTTTTGTCAAATTCGTACAGCCCCAAAATTGATAATCTGTTATTGATGTCACACTGTTCGACAAAACAACAGTCTTAATCAAACTGCAAACAAAGAAAGAGCCTGTTGTGTTCTGAGGTGGAGCATTGACTTCATCTTTTTTACTTTTATTATCAAGTGAAGAAGTAGTAGAACTTGATTGAACAGAAACAACACTATTTGGAACTACAATTAAATCTGCTAATTCAACAGGATTAGGAGTTGATTGGTTCACATAAGACGCCGAAGGCAATTGTGTTACGCTATGTGAGAATATAACATTT
>CAKVCH010000150.1 GCA_934725745.1 uncultured Clostridia bacterium
TTTGCATCATAAGGCACGACTTCTTTTTGACAAATATGTCTTAACTTAGTCTCATTTATTTCCCTATCGCCCCTAATAAAGCAAACAGCATAACCGTTTTCACCTTTAATTGCGTAAACGACCGCTTTCATACACTTTTGAGAAGGTACATTAAGATATTTTGAAACTTCTTCAATTGTTTTTGCGTCTCCAGTAAAAACTTTTTCAAGTGGTTTCATTTCTTCTTGTTTTTCATTATGATACAAACATTCCGCCACCTCTTGGTTCGCGTGATAGCCACATTTATCACATAAAACAAGTTGGTCTTCGCCGTAGTCGTTTAGATACATAAATTCGTGAGACATATTTCCGCCAAACATCCCATTGTCACTCTTAACTGATATTACATGCTGTCCAACGCCCACTCTATTATATATTCTCTCATACGCTTTGTGCATTTTATTGTAATATTCTTCCAAGTCTTCTTGTGTCATATGGAAAGAATAAGCATCTTTCATTGTGAATTCGCGAACACGAATAAGCCCCCCGCGACTTCTTGGCTCGTCACGGAATTTGGTTTGTATTTGATAAATCATACAAGGAAGTTGCGTGTATGTGTTAACCCAGTTTTTAACAAGATGTACTGCTGCTTCTTCGTGCGTCATTCCAAGAAGCATTTGACGATTTGTTCTATCCGTAAATCTCGCCATTTCGCTCCCAATTGACGAATATCTCCCGCTCATATCCCAAAGTTCTTTTGGCATAACAACTGGGAATTTAACTTCTTGCCCGTCAAGAGCGTCCATTTCTTCCCTTATAATATTTTCTATATTTAGGCACGCGCGTTCGCCAAGCGTCGTTAAAGAATATATCCCACCCGCGACTTGTTTCATATAACCAGCCCTTAAAAGCAAAATATGATTTTTCATCGTCGCGTCACTTGGCGTCGTTTTTGTCCTTTCTCCTACAAGTTTACTTAATTTCATCCTTTATTCCTCTGTGTATTTTTCTAGTTCTTCTTTTAAATTAACGATTTTCCCTTTCGCATTTTCAAGTTGTTTATAGCAATCTTTTGCAAGAATTACACCTTCTTCATACAATTTTGTTGCTTCATCAAGCGAAACATTCCCATTTTCCAACTTTCTAACAATTTCTTGTAACTTCTTATTTGCATCTTCAAAATTCACTTTATTTATCTCCTTTTGACGCCACATTCGCAAAAACATTTCCGTCTTTAAACTCGACCTTGATTTCGTCTCCATTTTTTAAATTAGACGCACTTTTCAAAACTAAGCCTTGTTTAGTAACCCGCGCAAAACCCCTATCAAGAATCTTCGTCACATCTAAAAGTTGCAACTTATTATACTCCAAATCAAGTGTCTTTTCAATATTAAAAAGCGGATTTATTTGCTTAAACTTTATAACATTCAAGTTAAGTGCGTGCGACTTTAAAGACACCGTATTTTCCAAAATCGCATTATTTTTTACAACCAAATCATCAATTTTTGCGTACTTTTCAGCCAATATGTTATTAAACATAAACTGCAATTTGTCTAAATTATGCCCAAAGTCCTTCATTCCTTCTAGTATGTTTTTTGTGACAATTTCACCCGCTTCAGACGGTGTAGCAGCGCGAATTGAACTTGCAAAATCACAAATCGTGTAGTCAACTTCATGTCCAACAGCAGAAACAACGGGTTTTGATAATGTGATAATTTTTCTTGCCAAGGCTTCTGTATTAAAAGGTTGCAAATCTTCAATAGACCCGCCACCACGCGCAATAATTATCACATCAATTTCAGGAATTTTGTCTAGATAGTCTAGCCCTTCAATAATGCTTTCTTCCGCCCCATCGCCTTGAACCTTTGATGGGTAAAGCAAAATATTTAGATATGGGTCACGCCTATGTGTCACGGTTATTATATCGTGAATAACAGCTCCCGTTGAAGATGTAACAACCCCTATAGTTTTAATATTTTCTGGCAACGGTTTTTTGTATTTATCATCAAAAACGCCTTCTCTTTCAAGTTTATCTTTAAGTTCTAAAAACCTTTTAAAAAGCGCCCCGCTCCCATACGGCGCAATTGCGGTCGCATAAAGGTTGAGTTTTCCGCCCTTTGCATAAAATTTAAGCCCCCCAGTCACTAGGACTTGGTCACCTTCCTTAACTTGTCCAGACGACGCGCCAAACATAATGCACGAAAGTTG
>CAKVCH010000151.1 GCA_934725745.1 uncultured Clostridia bacterium
AGTTGTTTTTTAGTTGTTTTTTAGTTGTTTTTTAGTTGTTTTTTAGTTGTTTTTTAGTTGTTTTTTAGTTGTTTTTTAGTTGTTTTTTTAAAAAAACTGGATTTTTTGATTTGATTTTATCTTTTTTTATTTTAATTTATCAAAAAATCATCTTTTTGTTTTGTAGTTTTTTGGTTTTAAGTCAGATTGATATATTTATAATTCCGTCCAAATGGTTTAAAGAGCTCACCTTCACCTTCATAGAATCTTGAGAAAAATTCAATATACTGCAATCTTGAAACATGAATATACGCCCCAAGTGCGCCCATAAATAAATTGAATGAGTGCCCAAAAAGCAGAATTATAACGCCTGCAATAGAAGATAAAAATCCACTAAAAAATGGAAGAGCCAAATCGTCGACAATACTTGAAATAATCGCACCCGATAGCATTAGTCCAAAAAGCCTAGCATAACTTAATGTGTCAGACAAAATGTTTATAAGTCCATAGACCGAACTAAAACATTTTGTAAATCGCTCGATACCTTTGTTTATAAAAATTTGTCCAAGCGAACAGACAGCCAAGAATGACACAGCAATAATTAGTCCGATGTTAAATGTTCCCTGCGTGACACCTAGCATATCCAGTGCAACTAGTGCGAGCCCCGCAAAAAATCCTTCCCACAGAAAACCCGAAATGAAAGCGGACAGTGGTTGTTTTCTTTTTAAAAGAAGTACGCCTTTTAAGAATAACGACGCCATAATTTGCACGACCCCTGCGCCAAGACACGCGATAAGCATTGTTGTGACATTTGTAACTGGGTTTGGCAAAATCGCTTGCGGAACAATTGAAAGTCGCGAGTGGTCAACTCCAAAAAAAGACCCAAACAGCACGCCAAAAATTATTGATGTTATCCCGCAAATTGACAAGACGCCCATAAGCTGATTTTTCTTTTTCCCTAAAAGATACCACAATCCGCACCCAACAAATAGTATGAGACCATAGCCGATGTCAGCGGTGATAAACCCAAAAAAGATAGAAAAAAAGAACATTATAAAGCCATTTGGGTCAAGTTCGTAGTAGTTTGGCGGTGAATAAGTGTTGGTTATAGACTCAAAAGGTTTAACTATTGGGTTGTTTTTAAGGACAACTGGCGGGTTATCTTTCTTTGTAATTTTTGAAAAGTTGTAATCTATATTTAGCCCGCTTTCGTCAAGCATTTTTTTGACCTTTTCCTTCGATTCGTCCTTTAAAAAGGCAGTCAAAAAGTATGCACTTTCGGTCATTTTAAAATTGTTGTCTGCCTCAAGTTTTTGCTCTTTAAACTGCAAAAAATCGTAATAGATTTTAAGATTTTTTATATTGTCTTTTAATGAATAAATCTCGTCATCCAATTTTTTTTGGGCGATTTGCAACTTCGTTTTTGCGTTTTCGCACTGCAAGATAATGCTTTTTGCTCTATCTTTATTGTCAAAAGTACAACGCGTCGCGCCAAGTTCCAAGAGTTTCAAAAAAACTTTTTGCGACTCAGATTTGTGCGAATAAACTTTAATTATGTTGTCCGTAGAATCAAAAACTGTAAAAGGATAATCTTTTAAAAATTCACTAAAATCATCAAATTTTGAAGTGTCAAGAAGCCCCAAAAATATATCAGTTGTTTTTGTCCCGACAAAACTAGAAAATCGTTCCTCAAGAGCAATATACGGCGAAAAAGCGGCTATTTTTGCGTCAAGTTGAGCGATTTGTTTTACTATTTCGTCTTGTTTTGCCTTTATGTCAAAAACTTTCCCTATTATTTTTTCGGAATCTTTCCCTTGCGTTTGCTTAAACTCTTCCTTATCAATTTCAATCGTGTTCGGTCTATATTTTGTCCTATTTTCAACGCATTTTTCAATTGTGTCAATTGCAAAATCTGCGCGTGATTTGGATGATTTTATTTCATCAAAGGTTTGTTCATCAAAAAAGGTCCCCGTGTCGTCAAAATCTTCCGTTTGCGTAAGTTGGACTTCGCCCGAATCAAAAAGAGTTGTCAAAAGTTGTTGCCTTTCTGATTTTAAGCCGACAAGGTTAAGTTTTGCCATTTTTACAATCACTTTTTCACCTCGTCAGCCAAAAATTGTGCAACTTTTAAAACGCTTTCCTTGCTACTATCTTTTAAAACTTCGCACTCATTTTTACAATTTTGGATTGACATCTCGTAC
>CAKVCH010000152.1 GCA_934725745.1 uncultured Clostridia bacterium
ACGACATTTTCCAAAAATTTGACAACCCAGACAAAGAAGTCGTTTTTATAACCTATTCAACAGCAGAACAAAAAACAGTCGACCTTTTGTACGGGAAGTTGCAAGAAAAAGGGATCAAAAACATCTATGTTACGCAAGCAGGCGGAACAATTTGTAGTCACTGCGGACCTGGAACTCTTGGCATTTTGTTTATTAACGACGGCGGAAAAGAATAAGGTTAAAACACATTTAACATTTTCTATTTTAAAAGGGGCGAATACTATTTTTTGTATTTGCCCCTTTTTATTCTTTCTTGACAAATAAACATTTTTTATAATACGCAATAGATTATTAAAATATAACATTTACACGAAGGCGCAAGAAAAAAGTTCTTTTTTGAAATTTTAGTGAAACTAAAATCAAATTACATATTATAAACATTTATTTTCTTGCCCTATATTTCTCAATTATTGCGATTAAAACAGTTAAAAGCAAAGTATAACCTAGCACCCAAAGGATATGTGGATATATGCAACCCGCACCTAGGGTTTGAAGGTCACTCATTAGGTTCACAGTATGCACAAAAGGTAAAATGTTTATAAATGTTGAAAAACCGCCTGTAAAAGTGGATACAGGCATAAAAACCCCGCCTAAAATGCTCGTAAGAGAGATAAAAATGGAAGATATGGGGCCAGTTTGTTTTTCGTTTGAGCATACAACGCCTACAAATATTCCCGCGACAACATAAAAACTTGCACTAATCATTCCATAAAGAATACTTAAAAAGAAATTGCCGTCAAAAGGAAATCCAAAAATTAGGGCAACAAGGAAAAACAAAATTGTTTGGGCGAGAGCGACGACCATTCCAGAAATAAAGAAACTAAATAAGTAACTGAAATTTGATGTGGGCGAAATTTTAATTCTTTTAATAAAGGAAGTGTTTTTATCGCTCGAGATTTGAATAGCGACATAAAGTGTCAGAAAAGTGTAGCCAAAAACGCAAATTCCGCACGCATAGTTTTTAATTTCAAAATTTGGCGGAACATTCCCCATATTTTTTAGTAATAGAGACATAAAAACTAGCGTTACGAGCGGAAAAAGCACGCAAAAAATTAAACTTATTGGGTCACGCATCATTTCTAGCAAATTTCTTTTTGTCAAACTTTTCATTCTTCATCCCCCGTCAGTTTTAAAAAGGCTTCTTCGAGCGTTTTTGAATTCGACTTTTCTTTTATCTCTTCAATTGTGCCGACAATTTTTATTTCCCCGCGCGAAATTATCCCCACTCTATCTGCAAGGTTCTCCACTTCGTCAAGATAGTGAGTGGTGAGAATAATTGTCATTTTTCCCTTCATTTTGCGGATACTTTGCCACAAAATGTTGCGTGCTTTGACATCAAGCCCCAGCGTTGGTTCGTCCAAAAATAAAATTTTGGGGTCAGTCAACTGCGACAAGGCTATGCTAACTCTGCGCATTTGTCCGCCACTAAGCTTTTTCGCAATAACATTTTCTTTTTCGGTCAAAGAATATTCTTTAATCAAATTTGCGATTTTTTCTTCTTTATTTGCAATTTTGTAAAGGTCGGAAATGAGTTCAAAATTTTCTTTTATGGTCAAATTTTTAGCAACCGCCGTTTCTTGTGGCGAAATGTTTATAATTTTGCGCACCTTTTCTTTCTCCGTCGCAAGGTCAAGGTCATTCATCGTCACCCGCCCCGAATCCATATTTAAAGATGTAGACAAAATGCTAAGTAGAGTGGTTTTGCCCGCCCCGTTAAGACCCAAAAGTGCAAAGCATTCGCCGTCCTTTACTTCAAGTGAAACACCTTTAAGCGCTCTTACTTTGCCATATGATTTGACAACATTTTCAACTTTAATCACCGTTGTCGTCCCCCTTTGCGTCAAATATTGCGTGTGCAAATTTCAAATAGTCATCATATTTTACAATTGCGATACCCTTTGATTTGTCACCAAAAAGTATTAGCGTGTCCCCTTGCTTAATATCAAAAACTTCGCGCGCTTCTTTGGGAATAACAATTTGCCCCTTATCGCTCACCTTTGTCGTCCAAATAAATTTATCTTTATTGTCCATTTATTCTCCTTTTTTTGTATTTTGTTGATTGGTTGGTAGTTGGTTGGTAGTTGGTTGGTAGTTGGTTGGTAGTTGGTTGGTAGTTGGTTGGTAGTTGGTTGGTA
>CAKVCH010000153.1 GCA_934725745.1 uncultured Clostridia bacterium
GTGGTAGGATATTACACAAAGTCAAAGATTAGTTGTGGAATAGAAAATGTTAGAGTTTATAGTTCGTCAACTCACATCGACCTTGGCGAATATAAGAGTCAAATAACCGAAAAGAGCATTCAAGAAAGTGAAGTTAGTATAGCTGGATTCTCTGTGGACGGCGGAACATATGTCGGGGGCGTAGTAGGTTATGCTGTTGCAACGGCAAAAGATGACGACGAGAAATCAAAGATGGGGAACCTTGTAAGTTACGCTACAGTAGATACGGTTGTCGTTGGACTTTCAATGTCGCAACTTACAACTGCGCATGTTGGCGTCGGGGGTGTGCTTGGATATGGCGCGGATTTAGTAAAACTTGATGCGTGCTATGTAGCAGATCGTGCAAAGGCTAAATCTTATTCAAACAGATTTGACTCAGTCGGCGGAATTGCGGGTTACAATGAAAACGGAGAAATCAAGAATTGCAAATTTGACGGCTATGTTGAGCCTAGGTCATCGGACGGAAGGCTCGCGGGGCAAATTTGGTCTTATGTTGGCGGAATTGTTGGTATTTGTGACGGCGGTGTTGTTTCTTCTTGCTTTACAGATAAGGGAACAACAATCACTAATGCGACAAACAAAGATTATTCGGCGGGCGCAATTATCGGGCTTGCAAGATTCAAATCATTTGCAAACGACCAAATCTCGGTCTATATTAACTCCACATCAAGCGGTTTTGGTTCGACAGAAAAAGCAAACCCAGTCGGCAAAATTGAAAATGAAGACGGCTCGTCAACGGCGGACAAAGATGTTTACAAGATTGGCTCTGGTGAAATAACTAAGGACAATGGATTTAGTTCTGACCTTTGGGGAACGGGTGGAGTTTTAAATTGCAAAAAGGTTTTTGTTATGGGTGGCGGAAAAGAATCCTTTGACGCAATCACTGGAACGGGCGAAGCAGACTACAAGTCTCTTCTAGCACCTGGTGGCGTAGATACCCCAGCGGGACTCAAAATTGACGATATTAAAACGCTTACTCTTCGCGGAGTTTCTAGCGGAAAAATCGGGATTGTGTATGTTCTAGGCGAGATACAAAATGGCACGCTTTCCTATGTCTATTTAGAGACAGATTTGACTTCGGATGACGCAAGTGAAATCTCTATCTTAAACCACTTAGGAACGGGGCTCGCAGACGACATAATTGTTTGCTTCATAACAAAAAAATAGGTTTTAGTTGAATTTATAACACGCGACTATTTTTAGTTTTAAAAAATCTATATAAAGAAAAATGCTAACTTTCTTTAATTGAAGGTTAGCATTTTTTATGTATAATTTTAATCTATCTTATTTGTGTTTATTAAATGTAACTATGGAATGACTTTTTAATTTTGTTATCTTGGGTATGTAACTTAAAATAAACTTGTTCTGTTCCAATTTCTACAATTTTGGCAAGTTGTTGTCGTTTGATTTTGTCCCATAAGTGCTAGGAGTAAAAGTAGCAAGAAGTTGGTGTTTGTGTTAAGATTGGTGTCTGTAGCTGATGTGAAAATAGACAAAAGTAAGACAAGCAAAAAATAGTTTGTATCCATAAATCCCCCTTTTAATAACAAAATTTTATTATGCGGTAGTATTTTATGAAATTTAAATATAAAAGTGTGTATTGGCAAACTGACTTGCAATTTAAAATGAAAGATGACAATATAAAATATATTTTTATGATTGCTTTTAGCGCTTTTTAAATAATAGAGAATACTTATATGTTGCAACTATGCTAAAAAAATAGAAAATTTTTACATCTTTTTCGATAAAACAAAGTCTTTTTATGTAATTTTCGCTAAAAAATTACTTTTTGTGGGTTTTAATAGGAATTATATTTTTGATATAATTTTTATGTAGTAATGGGGGAGAAAAAATGAGTGAACAGTATCTTGCGATAGACAATGCGACTTTATATAATTTAAAGTACTATATGCCAGAACAAACGACTTTGCGTCAACTTGCGAGCGCATTTAGTGCCTTTTCGGATAAAACTCGTCTTGAAATTTTATCCGCCCTTGCACTTAGTCCGATGTGCGTTGGTGAATTGTCAAGATATTTGAAACTTAATCAAACAACTTTAAGTCACCAATTGAGATTACTAAAAGACATAGGTGCTGTTACATATAAAAGATATGGAAAAATAATTGTATATAAG
>CAKVCH010000154.1 GCA_934725745.1 uncultured Clostridia bacterium
ACTAAAAATAAATACTAAAAATAAATACTAAAAATAAATACTAAAAATAAATACTAAAAATAAATACTAAAAATAAATACTAAAAATAAAATATTAAAAGCTAAATTTTAAAAAGTAAAAAGGGTAAATGGAAAATTAAAAAAATAATAATAAGATAAAAGGGAAAAAATTTAAAAAGTGGGTAAGTGTGGGAATTTGACAACCTAAAAATTGTTTTTATAGTAGAGAAAAGCATAAAACCCGCCTTTTTAGGTCAAAAAGTGGTAAATTCTGTGCCAATTAGCCACCAAGTTTGGTGCGCATTTTTTTAAGGATTTTGTTTTCAAGCCGACTTACTTGCACTTGCGACACTCCTAATATTTTTGCAACTTCACTTTGTGTTTTGTCTCTATAAAACCTAAGCAAAATAAGTTTTTTGTCTTTATTATCAAGTGATTTTATCATATCAGTTAAAACGATTCTATCTATCCTTTCATCACTTTCGTCGCCTTTTGACAATCTATCAAGCACCATTTGCCCAGATGCGGATTCTTTGTCGAGCGAATCATAAATGGAAACGGGCATACGGGCGGATTCCAAAACGAACATAAGTTCTTGTTCGTCAATTTCAAAAACTTTTGATAACTCTTGTGTCGAAGGTGTTTCCTTATTTTGCGCTTTACATTCGTCGATATATTTTTGGATTTGATAGTATTTGCTTTTAATTGAGCGGGAAACTTTGACGCTTCCGTCGTCACGCAAATATCTTTTTATTTCGCCTGCAATCATAGGCACGGCATAGGTGGAGAATTTTACATTAAACGACTCGTCGAAATTGTTTATTGCCTTGGTAAACCCAACACATCCTAGTTGGTAAAGGTCTTCATATTCGACACCTTTATTTCTGTATCGTTTTACAATGCTTTTGACGAGTGGGGAGTTGTTTTCAATAAGCAAATTTTTGGCACTTTCGTCGCCTGCTTTTGCTTTTTTGAGAAGATTTAATGTTTCATCATATTCTAGCATTACGACCTTCCTTTAACCGAGTTTTTTCATTTTTTCGCTTTCACTTTCTATTTTTTTGGTCAGTTCGACCAAAACTCCCCCAGAATTTTTGTTTTCAACGGACAAAGTGTCCATAAAACTTTCCATAACAGTGAAGCCCATTCCACTTCGTTCTTCGTTTGGCTTTGTCGTAAAGAAAGGTTGTTTTGCTTTGTCAACATCTTTTATTCCAACGCCATAATCGCGGATTTCGATTTTTAGTAAATTTCCTTCATAAATTGTGACTGTAAGTGTAACATCACCTTTTTTGTCGGTTGGATAGGCGTGAACGATACTATTTGTGACCGCTTCGGAAACCGCCGTTTTTATGTCTGTTAGTTCATCCATTGTCGGATTTAACCCTAAACAAAAACCAGCTACCGACGCGCGCGCGAAAGACTCATTTTCGCTAATTGCCTTAAATTTTAGTTCCATTTTGTTAATTTCTTTCATTTTTTCTCTCCTTTATGATATTTTTGGCATAATTTCGTATAGTCCAGTAAGTTTAAAAATTTTTTCAGCGTGATAGGAAGGGTTTGAAATAAATATGCTTACGCCTTTTGCCTTCATCTTTTTATATCTTCCAATCAAAACGCCAATTCCTGTCGAATCCATAAACTTCATTTCGCTAAGGTCGATAATTATTTGCCTAGAAATTGTTGACGCGAAAAGGTCGTCCAGTGTTTTGCTTGTATATTTTGCCGTATGTTCGTCGAGTTCGCCAATGAGCATAACATACAAAACATTATTGTAATTTCTATACTTTATATCCATTTTTGCTCCTTTTTTATATAATTATAGGTTTTTATCAAAAAAACGAATTTTGATAGGTTATCAAAACTTCTATAAATAGGATAAAGTATTTTTGAAGGGCGGGAATAGAAAAGATTGTCAAATTTTGTCTTTTTAGATATAAAAAATGACGCAAGGTTATATTATCGGAAGTTGAGTCGGAGAGTTTACTCTCCAGCGAGACTGATGGTTATTCAAATTGGAAGTGCAAAGCATTGCTTTGCGAGTGCGTTAGCACAAATTTTGAACTTGTTTCAAAATTTACTTCCTATAATTTATATTATAAAAATATTATTATGTTAAATAACATATTTTTTTAGATAAAGACTTTAAGCAAAGAAAGAAGGGGATAAAGCG
>CAKVCH010000155.1 GCA_934725745.1 uncultured Clostridia bacterium
TCGAGTAATTCCCGTATGGAATTTATTATTTTGACTGCTGTTTTTGGCCCAACGCCAACAACTCCCTTTATGTTGTCTGATTTGTCTCCAATAAGAGATTTGTATAAACAAAAATCAATTGTGGACAGTTGATACTTTTCATAAATGAAATTTTCATCTATGTATGTTGAGTTCTTCCCTTTATAATTTACTATTTTTGTTGAAGGGTTGACGATTTGATAGAAATCTTTATCCGTTGAAAGAATAAAAGTGTTATTACCTAGATTTTTGCTTGAAATAAAAGCGATATAGTCGTCGCACTCAAAACCGTCAGTCTCTACCCAAGAAATATGTAAATAATCTAAGCATTTTTTAATAAAATCTAGTTGTTCAAATGGATTATCTTCTAATGTGGATAAATCAGGTCTATTTGCCTTGTATTCCCCATTATCAATTTGCTTATCTTCAATTGAATTCTCCCCGTCGAAAACGACAAGGCAATTCTCTGCTTTGCAAAAATTTATTGTTTTTATTAGCGCGCCGATGAAACCAACTGTTGCAGTAATGTCCTTCCCTAAACTGTTTGTAAATGGGAAAGGCATACCAAAATACATTCTAAATAGCAAATTGTGCCCATCAATCAATAATAAGTCTTTCATATTTTTTTCTCCATTTTATTTATTGATTTTATTCTACCAAATTTTAAGCATTTTATCAACAAAATTTCTATTTTATGTTTATAACTTTATTTGGGCAAAAGTTATCCACAAAAATAGTAATAAATGTGTATAGTTATAATTTTATAACAATAAAAATAAAAACAACAAAATGTGGATAAATAAGTTTATATGTAAAAATTAGTTATAAAAATATAACTTTTTTAATTTTTAATTTTTTTTCCACTTATCCATTACTATTATTTTTTTTAAACTTCCCTATCCATTAAATATTTTGGGAATTTGATTTATTTTTTTTGTTTTGGAGAAAATAGTTGTATTATTTGTCTTTTGACAAAATTTGTTTTAGTTTTCAAAAAGAAAATCGGCAAATTTGTGCTATTTTATTTGATTTATAAATAGTAATATGTTAATATTAGTAGTATTAAATTGGAGGACTAATCTTTGAAGAATAATAGTAAAGCAAAAAGTTGGATTTTCTTTGTCGTTTCTTTGCTTGCAATTGTCTTTTTGATATATTTTTCGCAAACTGGCAATAACGGGACTAGAATAAATGCTTTCGGCTCGACTGACGAAGGCAATGGCTCTGTTGTTGAGCTTATCGGCGGAAAAAAGGTCGGCGACGCGTGGGAATTTACTGGCGAAAGTAAAGTTAAGTACATTTCCGTGAATACTAACGGGGTCGGTTTTATTATTTTAAAAGATAGCAAATATAAGGTTGACAACATTACTCAATATAGCGACCGCTATTTCTATATTATTGACGGCGCGCAACAAACAGAGTTGCAAGAACTTGTCGACGCGTATAATGCTTATGCTAAAAGCTATAACGAAACAAAAGCAGAAAGTGACCCAAGTTACATTACGATTGTTGGCGTCGGGACAATTCCTGTTGGCTCGTCGTGGTGGGAAGCGGTTTTGCCTTATCTTAGCGTGATTGTGGTCGTTGTTTTGGGCGTCATTTTGATTAGAAGTATTTTGGGCGCCAATTCAAAAAGTTTCAATTTTGGTAAAACAAAAGCGCAAGTCACACACAATACAAATGTCAAATTTAGCGATGTTGCGGGTATTGACGAAGAAAAAGAAGAACTACAAGAAGTTGTTGAGTTTTTGAAGAATCCGCAAAAATTTACTGAACTCGGGGCGAAAATCCCTAAGGGCATTTTGCTTGTGGGCTTGCCTGGAACGGGGAAAACATTGCTCGCAAAGGCTATCGCGGGCGAAAGTAATGTTCCTTTCTTCTCAATAAGCGGAAGTGACTTTGTCGAAATGTTCGTCGGCGTGGGGGCTTCCCGTGTCAGAGACCTTTTTGAACAAGCCAAGAAAGAAGCCCCATGCATTGTTTTTATTGACGAAATTGATGCGGTCGGAAGACAAAGGGGCGCGGGACTCGGCGGTGGAAACGATGAAAGAGAGCAAACTTTGAATCAACTTCTTGTTCAAATGGATGGTTTTGAAGGAAATACTGGTGTTATTGTCATCGCTGCGACAAATAGAGCGGATGTTTTGGACCC
>CAKVCH010000156.1 GCA_934725745.1 uncultured Clostridia bacterium
ATGTTAAACTATGTTTGTAAAATAATGTAAAAGGGAAAAATGTCAATGCGTAAAATGGCTCTTGACTATGGAGAAGTCCGAATTGGTGTTGCGTTTAGCGATTTGCTTAATATAATTGCAAATGGCTATGAAACATATACAAGGCGCGACTTGGATACGGATTTGAATTATCTAACGCAACTTGCACGCGAGCACGAGGTCGACGAAATTGTTATGGGATTGCCTATAAATATGGACGGGACGGAAGGCGAAAGGGTGCAAGCAACAAGGGCTTTTGGCGAAAAGTTGCAAAAGGTTAGTGGACTTAAAATCTCCTATCTTGATGAGCGTTTGACTAGTGTCAGCGCCGAGCGACTTCTCATTTCAGCCGATGTTAGACGCGAAAACAGAAAGAAAGTTATTGACAAAATTTCCGCTACAATAATTTTGCAAAATTATCTTGATAAACTTTCAAAATAAAGGAGTATTTAAAATGAGTGAACAAGAAAAGAATCCAATAGATAGACTTTTTGATGAAGACGATACAAGCCCAATTTCTCTTTTCAATGAAAAAGGGGAAGAAGTTAAATTTGACCAAATAGCGATTATTCCAATTGAAGAACAAATTTTTGCTATTTTAAAACCAGTTGAAGAAATGGAAGGTTTAAACGAAGACGAAGCGCTCGTTTTTGAAATCGTTGAACCAGAAGACGAAGAAGAAGAGGAATATCTTAACCTTGTCAGCGACATTGACCTTATAGATAAAGTTTTTGACGCTTACAACAAACTTATGGACGAAGAAGAAGAGAGACAAAAAATCGACAAAGGAAATAAAGGAAACAAATAATGGACACGCAAAACTTGTCTAGCGAGATTGACATAAGAAAAAATAAAATTAAGACATTAAAAGACGAAGGCGTTATTGTTTACGCGGAAAAGTTTGATAGGACTAACACTCTCCTTGAAGCAAAAGGACTTGCGGACGGGACAAATGTAAGGGTTTGTGGTAGAATGACTTTTAGAAGAGTTATGGGCAAACTTAGTTTTTTTGCGCTTGAAGATGTTAACGCTCGCCTTCAAATCAGCATCAGTAGGAATGAAGTAGACGAAAAAGACTATGCGTTTTTTAAGACTATGGTCGATGTTGGTGACTTCCTTGGAGTAGAAGGTGAACTTTATACAACACATACGGGCGAAAGAACTGTTAGAACAAGAAAATTTGTTCTTTTGTCAAAGGCGATTTTGCCTCTTCCAGAGAAATTCCACGGTCTTGTTAACCTTGACCAAAGATATAGAGAAAGAAGTATGGATCTTGTTTCTAATGAAGAAAGCAGAAAAGTCTTCTTAAAAAGAAGCAAATTTATTTCTTTCATCAGACATTTCCTCGAAGAAAATGGATTTACAGAAGTAGAAACTCCTATTCTTCAAAGCGCAGTTTGTGGAGCGAGTGCAAAACCTTTCTTTACAAAGCACAACGCTTTAAATAAGATTTGCAACCTTCGTATTGCACCAGAAGTCTATTTGAAGAGAGTTATCGCAGGCGGATTTGATAGGGTTTTTGAAGTTGCAAAATGTTTTAGAAACGAAGGAATGGATACCAGCCATTTGCAAGAATTTACAATGGTTGAGTGGTACGCTTCTTATTGGAATTTTGAAGATAATATTAAATTTTTCACAAAATTCATTAGGGAAGCGATTAAGGCTGTCAATGAAGACGGCAGTATGGTTTTGCAATTTAAAGGGCACACTCTCGACTTCTCAAAGGATTTTAATAGAATAAATTATACTGAGAAAATCAACGAAATTTTGGGATTTAATGTCCTTGAGTTTACGGATGCAAACGAGTTGAAGAAAAGAGTTGTTGAAACTGGACTCTTTACTATGAACGATTTTGCGGAATGTAAAACTGTTGGCGGTGTTATTGACTATGTTTACAAGAGAAAAATAAGAGAGAATATCATCGAACCAACCGTTTTGTACAACTATCCAGCGTGCCTTGTTCCACTTGCTAGAAGAAATGACGAAGATAATAGACGAATTGATATGTTCCAAGTCCTTGTTTGTGGGGACGAAATTTGCAAGGCGTACAGCGAACTTGTTGACCCAGTTGTCCAAAGAGAAGCACTCGAAGAACAAGCAAAGGCAAGGCTTGAAG
>CAKVCH010000157.1 GCA_934725745.1 uncultured Clostridia bacterium
ATTCTATCTCGCGGAGTCGATTTTATTTTAAAATAGTCATTTTTAAAGTTAAAATCACAAAAAAAAATGGTCAAATTAGGCAAAATAAGATAAAAAAAATAGTTTTTTTTGTTATGATATGTTAAAATATCTTAGCAAGGGATTTATTATGGAAATTAAAGATAAGTTAAAAGATTTGCCACTCAGTCCTGGCGTTTATATTATGAAGGACAAATTTGGCAACATTATTTATATCGGAAAAGCTAAACGACTAAAAAATAGGGTTAGTCAATATTTTTTAAACAAAAATCACGCCGACAAGGTCAAAAGTATGGTGTCACAAGTCGCTGATTTTGACTATATTTTGACAAATAGCGAACTTGATGCTCTCATTTTAGAGTGTAATTTGATTAAAAAACATCAACCTTTTTATAACATTTTGCTTAAAGACGGCAAGAGTTATCCATATATTAAACTCGATTTAAGCGAAGATTTCCCAAGGCTTGAAGTTGTGCGAAAAATAAAAAAAGGAAACGCAAAATATTTTGGACCATATTTTGGAATAAGTCCAAACGAAATTGTGTCCGCCGTGAGTTACGCCTATCCGATTAGGACTTGTGATAAAAAAATTAAGGAACACGGCAAACTTCAAAAGGGATGTCTCAATTACGATTTGGGTATCTGCGCGGGGCCTTGTATGCATAGAGTTACAAAGGAAGAATACGCAAGCTACATCCCCAAAGTGTGCGACTTTTTGTCTGGTAAGGACGATACTGTTTACAATATTATTTGTAAAAAAATGGAGCAAGCGGTCGAAGTTGAAAATTTTGAACTTGCAATTAAACTCCGCGACTTAAAATTTATGCTTGTTAAACTTCGCGAGCGTGCGGTTACGGCTTTAACAAAAACCGATAACATTGATGTCTTCGGAATGGCACAAAGTGACCTTTTTGTCGTTTTTTCAGTGTTAATTATTAGACAAGGCAAGATGATGGGGTGCAAAAATTATAGTTTTGACAACTCAAACATTGATAGCGAAGTAATGCTTGAATCTTTCTTGACTCAGTATTATCAAATAAATAAACTTTATCCAGATAAAATTTTCCTTCCTATAAATGTTGACCCAGAAGACGCATTATTCAAGTCAATTAGCGCGTCCCTTGGCAAGAAATTGGAAGTTTTGACTCCACAAAAGGGGACAAATAAGCAACTTGTTTCTCAAGCAAATAAGAACGCGGAAGAGTATTTAAACAAAAATTGTGAGTTAAATTCAAGAAAAAAACGCAAAAGAATGGACACATTGACCAATCTTCAATCGACTTTGGGACTTAGAAATTTGCCACTTAGGATGGAGTGTTATGATATCTCAAATATTTCTGGCACGAATTCTGTGTGCAGTATGGTTGTTTTCTTAAATGGTCTAAAAGCGTCGAAACATTATAGAAAGTTTAAAATTAAGTATGTTGTTGGTCCAAATGATTTTGAAAGTTTGAAAGAAAGCATAACAAGGAGACTTGAAAAGTTAAAAAGTGACGACATAAGTTTTTCTTCTCGCCCAGACCTTATTGTAATTGACGGCGGAAAGGGGCAAATAAACACTTGCCGTGACATTATTAAGTCATATGATGAAAATATTGATGTAATAAGTCTTGCTAAAAGAGAAGAAGAAATTTTTGTCGAAGATTGTCCTGTTTCAGTTAAACTTTCAAAAGACAGCGACGAGTTAAAACTTCTTCAAAAATTGCGTGACGAAGCCCACCATTTTGCGATAACTTTCCATAGAAGTTTGAGAAAAAAGAAACAAATCGAAAGTGTGCTTGACGATGTGGAAGGGTTGGGAAAGGTTAAGAAAGAAGCACTTATTGAAAAATTTAAGAGTGTGAGAAAACTTAAAAAAGCGTCCGCGGAAGACCTTATAACAGTAAGCGGAATCACGCCAAAAATAGCGAACGAAATAATTTCAAAACTTGAAGATTATTAAAAAAAGGTTGTCCTAAATTAGTCTCAAATTGTTTTAAAATTAAGCCTAGACGCATAAATATAACTATGCGTTTAGGTTTTTTTAAGTCTAAAAAATTTTTTTCGACCTTATTTAAGGTCTCTTTTTGTGTTTTATTTGTGTGTTTTTTAGT
>CAKVCH010000158.1 GCA_934725745.1 uncultured Clostridia bacterium
GGTCAATGAAAGAGAGTGAAACCTTTATTAAAATTAGGCGTAGACTGCAAGACGAGATTGGTTCTATTGAAACCGAAATGGGCAACTACAAAAAGAACTACGAAGAGACTTTAAAAGATATGCAAAGAAAGTTGCAAGCGTCCAGGGAAAACTTGGAGAGTTTGAAGACACAACAAGAAGAGTCGACGAACCGTATCGAGAGCAACTATATTAGGAAGCAACAAGCCGACGAAATTAAAAAGCAACAACAACTTGAAAAAGATATTGAAGAAGCAACATCAAAGTTTAATGATGAGCAAACTTCTCTTCAACAAGACATCGAAAAACGCGAAAAAGAAATTGCGGAGAAAAAAGAGTTTGTCGAGCAAGCAATGGCTCTTGAATTTAAGCATTATGCAAACACACTTTATAAGGCGTTGACTGATAAGGCGACCGAAGTGGGGAACCAAAGACTTTTGACCCTTGCGCAAGAAAATAGTGACTTAAAAGCACTTTTGACTGACATCCAAGGCGTGGGTGGGGCAAATGTTGATGTTCAAGACGACCTAATTAGGAATGAAGATTTGACGAGCGAGAATTTATATGATATGTCGTCAAATGATATGAACGATTTGAACGAGTCGCGCGAGCAATCAGACGAAAATGCAAAAGTGGAAGCCGAGCAAGAAAGTGCTAAGGCTCAAACACAACAAGAAAATGTCCAAAATCAAGCAGAGCCTGTGGCGGAAAACCAAAATGTAGAAATGAATGCGCGAGAAATGCAATATGCGGACAATACAAACACGCAAGAATATGTTGCGCAAAATGATTATGTTGACCCAAATATGCAAACTTACGACCAAAATTCTCAAGTTTATGACCAAAATGCGCAAAATTATGATGTGAATAACCAATATGATGGGCAATATATGGACGCGAACGGACAATATGTAGATAATAATTCACAATATGTTGACCAAATGGCAGAACAAAATAACCAAATGCAAGGGGGCGAGTCAGAACAAAATGCCGCGACGGAACAAGTTGTGACTGAGCCTGCTATGCAAGAGCCTATTCAAAGCCAAGAAGCGCCAGTTCAAGAACAACCACAGGAGACTGTTCAAAATGTTGAGCCTGTGAACGACCAAACGGAAGATTTGGAGCAAATTCAAAGGCAAATCGACGAAAACAATATGATTCTTCAAAAAAATAAGCAAGAATTTGAAAATGACCTTAATAAGACCATTTCAAAAATGGACGAGTCGGATGATTACAAAGACGAAGAGCCAGTAAGAGAAGAACCAAGAAGTAGGCGTGAAGAAAGAGAAGATAGGTCGCGTAGGGATTACGACGACGAAGAAGAATACGACGACGAGCGTGACGATAGACGCGAAAGAGACCTTCGAGACGAGCGTAGAGAAAGGGAAGAACGTAGAGAAAGACCTTCCAGAAGAGCAAGAATTGACGACGAAGACGAAGATAGGGCGCCAGCAAGACGAAGGACAACTTCAAGAAGAAGAGTCGATGATGAAGAGCCAAGAAGTAGTAGAAGAAGTAAGGACAGCCGGCGCAGAACTGGAAGAAGGACAACATCAGCTTCAAAATCAAGAAGAGACAGCGATTCGGGATCGGATTTCGACGAACTTAATGCCGAAATGCAAAAACTTTTGAATAGAAGATAGTCTTTGCTTGAAATTAAAGAATAATAATGAGTTAAAACCTTTTTTGACTAATATATTATTTGTAAAAATTCATTTATTAGGAATAAAGTTTGATATTTTATTTCCATTATAACAAGACCCATTTTTAACTAAATAACAAGATTCAGTAGAGTTGGTAAGAGTTATAAGAATAATTTTTGATAAGAAGATAATAAAAGTCGATTGTTAAGACCCATTAAAATAGGCAGTTTGTTTGTAAATATCGGCAAAAAGGGATGAGCAGGTTTCCTTTTGAAGGGAATTTATTATACAAATATTAAGAAAAGAGTAGTTATTTATGGGCTACTCTTTTTTTGCGCCCCTTTAATGTGGATAAGTGGGGCTATTTTTTTATAAAAAAAGTTAAAATTTTACGAAAAAAGTGGTTAAAATTGCTTGACATGGGGG
>CAKVCH010000159.1 GCA_934725745.1 uncultured Clostridia bacterium
TAAGGCTTATTATAACATCATTCCCTAATTCAAGTTTAATTCTTTCAAAAATTTTTATACTATCATCACTTCCACTAGGTAAGACTAAATGTCTTAAAATTATTCCCTTTTTCAAATTCCCATTTTCTTCATGTTCGTCCTTCCCTACAATTTCGCGAGCCTTTTTAATGGCTTTTAAGCAAGTATCAAAATATCCTTTGGCTGATGAATATTTCTGTGCTAGGTCATCGCTAAAATATTTTATGTCAAAAAGAAAAATATGGACAAGACCCTTTAAACTTTCAATTGTTTCTTCACTATCATAACCGCCCGAATTCCATACAACTGGGATTTTCATCTTCGCTATTTTTAACGCTTGTACAATTTCTTTTGCATAATGTGTTGGAGATACAAGGTTGAGATTTGCAACATTAGAATTGTCGATTTCTTTAAAAATATCGGCGAGTTCATTTACACTCAAATCTTTTCCTTTGCCTTCGTGCGAAATTTTGTAATTTTGACAATAAGCGCACTTTAAATTGCAAAAAGAAAAGAAAACCGCACCACTTCCAACTCCTTTTGGACAAATGATAGGTTCTTCATAAAAGTGGCGCATAACTTTTGCTACGCGCACTTTATTTTCTTCTTTTCCACAAAACGCTCCATTTTTGCATTTTCTTGCACAATTATTGCATTCAAACATCATTTTCCCTTTTTAATAAATCTTGATTTGATTAAATGTATTTATACAGTCAAATATTTTAATCAAGAGATAACAGCCAATCTAACCTTATTATATCTTTTAAAGGTTAGTGCAAATTGACTATATCTACCTTTTAGTCCCTAGAATTTTTATCTTTTTCTTCGACATTTTGCTTTTCTTCTTGCCTTTTAAGTCGCTTGTAGGCAATTAAAAGTTTAGGTCTATTATATCTTTGAACAAGTATAGGCAAAAGTTGCAAAAACTCATTTACAATCAAAACTGGAAGTGAAATAGTAAGCAGATATTTGAAAGGCAAAATTACAAGCAAAAACAATCCCAAAACTAGCCCCAACTCGTGCATAACTTCGGCATAGCAAGTTTCAACAAGGAACATATATATATGTTCTGCGGTTGGTTTATCGCCAATTTTTGTTTTGTCAAAAAATTTTAAAGTCTTTCCAAGTTCTGGGATAACATCTTTCCACTTTCTAATTTTTAATTTTTCGTAAAACTTGCGCTCTTTCTTCCTTTCGCTAAAATACTTGCAAAATGGATTAAACTTTTTACTAGGAATAAGTCGCACAATTATACCCGCTAGCCCGTCAAGCGCTACTGATATGACGATTGCAAGTGCAACAATCCCAAAAACCGCAAGAGTTGGAATATCAAATCCCGCAAAAAGGGCGTTTAATACCGCTATAATTATCCCCGCTCCTAAAATAATTGAAAAATACAAAATCATCTTTTTATCCTACCTTATGATTCTAAGTCACTAATAGTTATGTAAAAAAGTTTTACTTAAGCACGCAACTACTTGCATTTTAAATTGGAAGTTTGGCGCGCAAACTATAACAAATTTTAACTTTTTTGCTACATTCTTCTAATTTTTATCACAATACGCAAAAAATGCACAACAAAATTTTATTTTTGTTGTGCGTAAAAACTATTTATTTTCCGTTTCGGCGTTTTGAACAACAGTCTCTTTTTCTTTAAGCAAAGTGACAATTTCTTGCAAAAGTTGTTCGCTTGTTTTGGCTTCTGCCTTTTTCTTCTCTTCTTCTTCCTTTAAGCGCTTTTCTTCTGCAATTTTTGCGTCAAGTTCCGCTTGCTTTTTCTCTAAATGTTCCTTCCAAAGTTTTTTGAATGGCACATTTTGTTCTTTTGCTTGCTTTTTAATCTCTTTCTTTTCTTTAATTAGTTCCGCACTTGTTTGTTTTTTTACATCGTTTTCTAATTTAACAAATTGTCTTTTTGAAGCGTTTAAAACTTTAATAAGTGAAAAAATAACAAACGCTATGATTAAAAAGTTAAAAATTGCCGAAATAAATGCGCCCCAATCAATGTAAATTGACTTAGTCAAATCAAGTTTACCCGTTGAATCATACACTGGGC
>CAKVCH010000160.1 GCA_934725745.1 uncultured Clostridia bacterium
TTTATCTTTGAAAAAACCATTTTTCCGCCAGTTCCGCTATCAATCACTAAAACCCAATCTGACATATTTATTATATATGTTTTAAGAGCGGATTTTGTAATTATAATCAAAACCTTGTTTTTTAAAAATTACATATAGATTCTAAAAAAATCAACTAAATTTCTCTATTGCAACATCAAAAATGTCGTCAAAAGTGAGTTTAAGCCCGTCAAAATTGACCGTTCTCATCGTAAAATCCACCTTTGCCTTGCCTATTTTTTCTTTATAATAGCCGTCTAAATAATATTTTACTCTTAAAAGATTGCTTTTCTTATAGTCAAGCAAAATCTTTGTCATTTCAGCCAACTTTTCAGATGATAGGTCGCCTTTTTGCATTCTGTCGTGTTCATATTCCTTCATTTTTAGCGCGTCGTGCAAACCTTTTAAAGCGTCAAAAGGCGCGAACTGTTTTGCTCTATCGCTTTTTGACATCTTGACTCGTTTCTCCACTTCTGTGTCCCCCAATCATTTCATTTCTTTCCTTTTGTGTTGCTTTTTCGTTTAAGTCAAGCCCTTTTAGAACCGCATTTTTGCCATATTTGTCTTTTAATTTAATAACACTTTTTACAACATTTTTTTGTTTTGTAACATTTGTTGCAAAAAAGTCGTATTGTTCTTGCTCTTCAGGAACAAGCGCGCCAAAAGAAAAACCAATTTTTCTTACGAATTGCTTTTTATCTATAACTTTTGAAAAGACTTCCAAAATTGGCGGAGCCATTAAGGAATAAAGATTTGTTACGACATTAAAGCGAACACTCCCTTTTGTTCCCGAACCTTTATCGTCACCATATCCAGCATAAACAACCGCGCTTTGAGTGCTATAACCTAAGGTTGACAATTGGTAACAGCCTTCTTGCAACATCTCCTTTAAAACAACAACCGCTTCTTCATAGGTGTAGTTGTATGGTAAAATCTGCGACATTGAAATTGAACGCGAGCGAGTCTTGTAGGATTTTATATCTTTCATTTCACAACTTTCGCGCCCCCAAGCGTGGTCTATGAGAAGTTCGGCGTTGACGCCAAATTCTTTATATAAAAGGTCTTCATCAAATGCCCGAATACCTGCCATATCGGTTATTCCATACTTTTCAAGTCTAGTTACTGTACCAATAGAAATTTGCCAAAAGTCGGTGAGCGGTTTATGGTGGGATAGCGTTCGGATAAACTTCTCTTCATCGAGCATTCCTAGCCTATCTGGGGCTGATTTTGCGGTAATATCAAGCGCAATTTTTGCTAAATACATATTTGTCCCAACCCCAACGCTTGATGGAATATGCAAAGTGTCATAAATTTCTTTTGTTAATTTTTCAGCGAACTCACGAGCGGTCATTTTATAGAGCGCAAGATAATCGGACGCATCGATAAAACACTCATCAATTGAATAAACATGAATATCGTTTTTATCAATATATTTTAAATAAATAGCATAAATATTTGAAGCATATTCAATGTACTTTTTCATTCGTGGTGGAGCCAAAATAAAATCAATGTTTTTAGGGATTTCATATAGTCGACATCTGTTTTTAACTCCACATTTTTTTAGGGCTGTTGACACTGCAAGGCAAACAGTTTTGTCTCCGCGAGTCTCGTCCGCAACAACTAGTTTTGCTTTCATAGGGTCGAGCCCGCGCTCTGCACACTCAACGGACGCAAAAAAGGATTTCATATCAATGACAAAATAACATCTATCTTTAATCACAACATCGTCTCTTATCATAATATGTTCTCCTTTTACACATAAATTATACTCCAAAAACCCTTTTGCTGGCTAGTTTTTAGAAGTAAAAAACTGTATATTATTATTTTAAAATGTATTTTATAATCTGCAGAGAGATATAAAAATTATCAACAAAAAAATACAAAAGTTTTACCAGCTTATACAAAACCGACTTCACTTTTGTGACCTATTTTTACAACAAAAAAGAGTGCTAGGAAACTAACACTCTTCTTTTCTTTTGTATTTAGAAATATTTTGTCTTCTGCAAACTTATGTATTACAAGTTGCAAGACATAAGTGCCCCGAGAC
>CAKVCH010000161.1 GCA_934725745.1 uncultured Clostridia bacterium
ACATTGACCTTGTGGACAACAACTTTTTGAAAAAAGCCAAAATGTGGCTAAGCGTCAACATGAGCACAATGATGGACAAGTCAAACCGCAAAATCGCAAGTATAAATATAATAGGTTCGACAATGGGCGTAATTGACCTTATGTCCGTTTTAAGCGACTGCAAAAAAGGCAAAAAAGAACTCATCGCCTTTGGAAAACGCGTCCTAGAACTCGAAGAAAGCAACATTGAAAAATTAAAACCATACATTTTAGTCGAAAACAACAAAAAGAACAGCGAAATTGCCCAAAAAGCCATCGAAAACGGCGCCATTGAAGAATAAAGCCCAAAGATAACAAAAAAAAATATATAAAAATAATATGAGACCTAAAAAGCCCCTTAAAGTCACACGACTTAAAAGGGCTTTTTCTATTTTTTATTATACTTACTATAAATCAATCCACCTAAACACCTTAACTATTTTTTGTCCAAGTGTATCCCGCGTATGTACTTGTTAGATACGTTACATTCTGTACGGGATCAGATACTGACACGTTATCTGCAACTGTATTTCCTGAGTCATCCGTTATTATCCAAATACTAGTTGGATCTTCAAAAAAAACCGTTGTAAGATTATCACAATAAAGAAAAGAACTTTCTCCTATTATTTCAACACTTTTGGGAACCGCTACTGTTTTTATTCCTGTATTTTGAAAAGCATACGCGCCTATATTTTTTAAATTGCAACCTAAATATATACCATTTAAATATTTATCGAATGATCTAAATAGTTCTTTTGCAATTTCAGTAATACCATTTCCGAAACAAACCGCAAATGAAGTATTATAGACATCACCTTGAGAAAATGTGAAAGCATACTCCGACACTTCGCGAACACTATTTGGAAATATTATCAATTTCTCTCCAAAATAATCCACACTAAAATTTTCAGTTCCTACATATGTTAAACTTTGTGGGAAAAGTATTCCTATCAAGCTCACAGACTCAAATGCTTTATCAATTATTTTACTCACATAATTTGACACATAAATTTTTGCATAGATATCATTCGACACATATTTTTCCTCAGCTTTATAATTTGTTGTTATAAAACAAGAATATAAAGTCAAATCGGATGTTGGAATATCATACCAACTTTCAAGCGTGTTATCGGCAGTTGATGTGTAATAGACTTGTGTTACTTCACTAGACATATATTGACTTGTCCCAACCACCGCAGAATCCGTACAAAAGAAGAAAAATTCATCCCCATTATTATTTATTAAGTCGTCAATACTAGATACTTTGCCCGTTGCGGTGATTGTTCGTTCGTCAAAAGAGCCATTTAAGTATGATGTCGTAGATGTAGAATCAATAATAGGTGTTGGTCCTACAATTTTAAATTTTGTGCCGTCGGCATTCTTTTTAAATGTAACTGTGTTTGAGTTAATAACCGAACCTTCGTTGTTAGCATAAGAGAGTGATACTGTATCAATATCATCCCCACCGCTTGGAGTTTGAGAGCCGTCTTTCGTTAGAGCCCAATTGAGAGAACCGCTAAGGCTTGCGTTACGGGCGGTATTTGCAATGTGGAGTTTGATTGAATAAGTTGTTGAATGGTCTGGCGTTACTTCTATTGGCATCGACATTTCGTCAGAATATGCCCCGTCGTTAAGAGCGTAGGAGAACTCAATGTTACTTGCGCTGGTTGAGCCGTCTTTGTATTCAAGGGTTGCATAATATGTTTCGACTGCCGTAAATGTATATGTAATGATTAGGTCTTGTTCAGCGGTGAGTGCAATATTACTTTCCGTTGGGTTAAGTAGACTTGTAGTTGTAGGTGCAGTGGATAAGAAACTAACAGTTTTACTCCCACTACTTGTTACCATATCTGTTGTAGATATTACTGCACTTGTATTTTTGTTTACTATGCTATATTTAGCACTAACTGTGCCTTCAATATCAGTCGCAACATAAAGTACACTTACACTTGTACCTACTCCTTGCGTTCCACTGGCGAGTACAATTATTGTAGCAATTAAACCCACTACAATAGTAATACATATCGAAAACGCAAC
>CAKVCH010000162.1 GCA_934725745.1 uncultured Clostridia bacterium
AACCCGCTAATATAAAAATTTTACCCCCCCCCCCCCCCCCATGTCAAGCAATTTTAACCACTTTTTTCATAAAATTTTAAGTTTTTTTTATAAAAAAATAGCCCCACTTATCCACATTGGGGGTGATTTGGGGGCAAAAAGGAGACCAATCACCTATAATGTTGCCCCTTGAAAGGGGAAATGTCAGAATGGGGTCCCCAAAAATAGCAGTAAAGCAAAGTCTTTACGAAATTTTTGGGGAAAGGAGAGACCGTCCGTTAGGCGAATGATTGCGAACAGCAATCTGAGTTTCAGGATGAGACTCGACGCTTTGACTACCCTTCCGTCAACTCCGTTGCCACCTTCCATTGTCATGGGCAGGCATTTAGTTTGTTGCTACTTTGGGGAATTCCTATGAGCAAATAGTAGACCTATTGTTGCAGGTGGTCGCCATAAATAAAAAAAGAGTAACCTTGTTTAAAAGTTACTCATTTTTATATCTCTATTTTTTATCTTTCAACTGCGATAGGTTTAGCATTTTCTTCGGCTAGGCTGATTTTATTGACGCTAATCTCGTATGCAACGCGAGTTTCTACCGTATCATCAGCCAATTTTTTTTGATATTCTCTACTTTGGATTCGCCCGACGACTTGGACTCTTTGTCCGACGGCGATGTCCTTAACAAAACGCGCATTTCTTCCCCACACGATACAAGGGAGATAATCAGACTTATTATAAGCACGATTGACGGCGAGCAAAATGTCGCAAATTTCCCGACCAAAAGGAGTCATTCTAAAAATAGGTTCCTTACAAATATAACCGCTAAGTTCCACCACATTTGGATTCATTGAATCATCCATATCGATAATGTTTCTCACAAAAACATTAAGGATTAGCCTACTTTTTCCGTCGACAAGTTTATTGTAACTTCTAAATTGTCCTGCGACCGACACGACATTTCCCCTTTTGAAACTATCCCCGCTAAGCAACTTTTCGGACACAATGACAGGGATGTTATCGTAATTATCGGACAATCTATCGACCTTGATTACAAGTTCATAAAACCCTTCGCCGAACGACTCGTGGCTAAACACTGGGTCACTATCCACTACTCCTTTTAAAAAGACTTTGTTGTTCTCCATCAATTCGTAATTCATAAAATTTCTCCTTTTTGCGTTTTGCCTAAATAAATCTCTTATATTTTGCCACTTTTCTTGTTTTCACGCCTTCTTTTTGCGACTAAATTCAACAAATTTCTCCATATTTCTACAAAACAGTGATATTTTTGTCGAAAAATGTAGTTTAAATTAGTTTTTCTTAAAAAGGTTAATAAAAAAACATCTTTTTACTTCAATTTTGCCCATTTAGTAAAAACTTTTTCAAATTTTTATTAAAATTTTAAGATTTTGAGTCTTTTTTAAGCAAAATTATTCATTTTTTTTATTAAAAACTAATTCACCTTTAAAATTTGTTTGCCCGAACTATCAACTGTTGTGTCTCCCGTCAAAAGTAAGTCACTAATTGTAACAAATTTGAATCCGCGAGACTTCAAAGTTGTTAAAATTGAAGGCAGAGCGTCCACAATGTGGTCGGCGTTGTTATGGCACAAAATTATTGACCCACTTTTAACTTTTTTAAAAATGTTTGCACAAATTGTTGCCCCACTTATTCCTTTCCAGTCAAGAGAGTCAACATCCCATTGAATGGTTTTAAGTCCAAGAGTACTTGCCGTGTCCAAAGTCAAATTGTTATAACTCCCATAAGGTGCTCTAAACAACTTTACTTCCGCACCACTTGCTCGCTCAATTTTACTTTTTGAAGTTGAAAGTTCTAGTGTAATTTGGTCGCTCGAGAGTTTTGCAAAATCTTTATGCGTGTTGCTATGTGTGCCGATTTCGTGTCCGCTTTCCGCTATCTTTTTGGTCAAATCTTCGTTTTTGTCCACCCACATTCCGACTAGGAAAAAGGTTGCTTTGACATCATTTTCTTTTAAAATTGAAAGCAATTTATCGGTTTTGTCACTTCCCCAAGCAGCGTCAAAGGATATGGCAATGTTTTTGTCCGCTCTCTCGACGC
>CAKVCH010000163.1 GCA_934725745.1 uncultured Clostridia bacterium
CGCGCACAGTCGTTGCAGTAATAGGAAGGTCAGGTCTATGCAAAATTTTTTGTGTTTCAAAAATCATTTTTTGCTCTTCTTTTGTGTAACCGTTATCCAAAAAGTCATCTATTTGTGGCAAAACATTATTGAAGATTGGGTGAATAAATTTTTTAGGAGCAATGCCCTTTATTCCATTTTCTAAATCTTCCGTCCCGCGTTGTCCCGCGCCCGAAACTGCTTGGTAGGTCGAATAAACAACCCTTTTTAGCCCGTATTTGTCGTCCAAAACTTTTAGTGGCAAAACCGCTTGAATTGTCGAGCAATTTGGGTTCGCTATCACCTTCGAAGGTAATAATAAATCTTCTTTATTTACTTCTGGAACGACAAGGGGCACCGATTTTTCTTGTCTAAACGCACTTGAATTGTCAATAACCGTTGCTCCATAAGACGCAAAAATAGGTGCAAAAGTGCGAGATATTGTGCCACCAGCCGAAAATAGTGCATAGTCAATTTTCTTTGTTTTTATATTTTTCTCGTCAAGCAACTCCACAACATATTCTTTATCGAAAATCGTTACAACTTTCCCTTCGCTTTTTTTTGAAGCAAAAAGATAAAAGTTGTCAGCTTTTATATTTCTTTCTTGTAAAACTTTAATGATAATTTGACCCACTTTTCCAGTGGCGCCAACAATAGCAATATTCATTTTAACTCCTTTAAGAAAGTCTCACA
The DNA here is from genome assembly GCA_934725745.1 of uncultured Clostridia bacterium. Taxonomy (GTDB): domain Bacteria; phylum Bacillota; class Clostridia; order Christensenellales; family UBA1242; genus UBA7862. Next base: position 712 of record CAKVCH010000163.1, read on the forward strand.
AAAGATTGTATTCGCTACTTATCCCAAAGTGTTACTTATAAAAAAACAAGACCCAAATTTTGAGCCTTGCTATAATTTTAAAACTATTGTAAAACTTGTATTGCAACTTTAATTTCATTGCTTTTTAATGAATTACTATTATGTAATTGCTAAAAACTATTTTAAATCCCGAATTGCTTTGCATAAATTAAGATTTTTTCAAACTTTTTAAGTAGTTTTCCACATAAAGTGAAGTGTTTATAAGTGAAGAAAAGTTCATTTTTTCATCTGGCAATCCGATGTTTTGCACTTGAAATGATAAAATCACTGCACGCATTTTTTTATTTCTTTGCAAAACTTCCCCTATGTCACTTGTTAAATCATAATCCAGTGCTTCTCTTGAAAGCGTCGAATTAACTTTATTCATCTCATCCAAAAATGATGCGTCTTTTGAAATGAAACCTGCGATTTCGTCGTAACAAACACATTCAATGTTAGACAATTTCGCGTTATCTTTTATACTTTCAAATTGACTTTTTAGCACTTTTGGGTTCGATGATAAAAGGTCAAAATTGATAAATCCGCTGTTTGAATTAACATCTATTAACCTTGCAAAAAGCGTTTGACTGTCATCAAAATTGATTATCCCTTGTTTAAAAGCAGACACAAAATTCGCCACGCTATTATTAGACAAAACAAGCGTTTGATTGATTTGACGGGTGCATTTTAAAACTAAACTTGGATAAAATTTCTTATTTTGTTCATAGTAAAATTTTATAAGTCTTTTAAGTTCCAAAAGTGGCATAAAAGTCGTAAAAGTTATCTCATTTTTGTACTCATTATCAAACACATATCCGCTATAAAAACTATTGATTTTAGCGTCACCAATTTTGCCCAAAAGGTCAACTAAAAGTTTCAAGCCAAGATTATTTTTTGATTTTTCATTCTCATAAATAGTCAGTCTAAATGTCTTTAATTCAAAGGAATTTGTCAAAAAATATTTGTCATTAGAGCATTTTGCTACACATTTAAAAGTTGTAGGCGATGATAAATACGCCCCTTCTTTTTCACTTGAAACAAGTTGAATAATTTTTGAAGAATTAAATGCTTTTCCTTCAAAAACTTTGTAAAAACCCGCTGTTTTATTAAATATAAAAATTGCTTGAACGTTTTTGCAACTTTTAAGCGCGTGCAAAGCAATTGCTACTCCCCCTAAACTATTTGCACACAGTGGTGCTCGATTAGATATGACATAATCGCCACTACGAGTGAGTTTTCCGCTCCAAAAACTAAAATCAAGCCACTTTTTCTCTGGGTTCCTTGCGCAAAAATTAAGGCGGACAAGAAGAGTCGTTTTTT
>CAKVCH010000164.1 GCA_934725745.1 uncultured Clostridia bacterium
TTTCTTCTCTTTCCGCCACCAAATTAAAATTATGGGTGGTCTTTTTTTATTTTGCTCAAATTACTTTCAATGCCTTATGGTTTTTTCCTAAAAAGGTTCTTCATTTTAACTCTTTAAAAAGGTAAACTGAAAAATTTATAAACTAAGCCGACGCTTCTTCCTTTTTCTCTGCCTTTTTTCTAATAAACTCAGGTTCGTCACCTTTGTCTATAAATGGAGCACCAATAACAATACTATCAATCGTTTTATCACCTGGCGCAGAATACATAAGTTTTAGCATACTTTCTTCCAAAATTGTGCGTAATCCTCTTGCGCCAGTTTTAAGTCGCATCGCCTTTTTTGCAACCGCTTTAACAGCTTCGTCTTTGAAAACCAAGTTAATTCCGTCCATATCAAACATTTTCTTATATTGTTTTGTAATAGAATTTTTTGGAGCAACCATAATTTGCACAAGTGCTTCTTCACTTAAATCGTGCAATGCGCAAGTGATTGGAAGTCTGCCGACAAACTCTGGAATAAGTCCAAATTTGTTCAAGTCGCTTGGTTGGACATCTTTTATTAAATTGTATGTTGCTTCATCTTTGGTCAAAGCGTCATCAACTTTTGCTCCGAAGCCAAGTGAAACTGTCGACTTTCTCTTTTCAATAATCTTATCAAGTCCAACAAAAGCCCCGCCACAAATGAAAAGGATGTTTGTTGTGTCAATTTGGATTGTCTCTTGTTGTGGGTGTTTTCTCCCGCCTTGTGGTGGAACGCTAGCAACAGTACTTTCCAAAATCTTTAAAAGCGCTTGTTGGACGCCTTCGCCAGAGACATCTCTAGTTATTGACCTATTTTCGCTTTTGCGTGCGATTTTATCAATTTCATCTATATAAACAATTCCGCGTTCCGCTTTTGCAATGTTGTAATCAGCATTTTGAATGAGTTTTAACAAAATGTTTTCGACATCGTCGCCGACGTAGCCTGCTTCGGTTAAAGTCGTCGCGTCACAGCTGGCAAATGGGACTTTCAAAATTTTTGCCAATGTTTTTGCAAGCAAAGTCTTCCCGCATCCAGTTGGACCAATCAAAAGAACATTGCTTTTTTCAAGTTCTATTGGTTGTTCGCCATCCTTTGATGGTTTGAGTGCACTGTTGTAATTTATCCTTTTGTAGTGGTTGTAAACAGCAACAGACAAAACCATTTTTGCTTCGTCTTGCCCTATAATAAAATCGTCAAGTTTTTCCTTTATTTCGTGTGGAAGTGGGAGGTCTATTTGAGAATTGTCGCTCTCAACCTTTTCGTTGCGCATAATTTCTTTGCAAACTTCGATACATTCGTCGCAAATAAAACTCTCGCCGTCTGGGCTTGCAATAATTTTCTTTGTCATGGCTTGCGATTTACCACAAAAAGAACAGTATAAATCTTTTTTCATCGTTACTCCTTTTTTTGTTAGCCTATTGTCGCCCGAAAAGGCGACTCAATTTTGCCTTCGTGCAACAATTTACTTCGATTTTTTTCTTGTATAGAATATTTCGTCAATCAAACCATATTTTTTGGCTTCTTCTGCGGTCATAAAGTTGTCTCTATCAGTGTCTTTATTGATCGTTTTGAGTGGTTGCCCAGTCACTTCGCTCAAAATTTTATTGAGTTTTTCTTTGGTTTTAATAATGTGCTTTGAATGAATTTCCATATCACTCGCTTGCCCTTGAATCCCGCCAAGTGGTTGGTGAATCATTATTTCACTATTTGGAAGAGCATATCTCTTGCCTTTTGTCCCGCTTGCCAAAAGAAAAGCCCCCATTGATGCGGCAAGACCGACGCAAATCGTAACAACATCACATTTTATATACCTAATTGTATCAAAAATCGCGAACCCAGCAGTTACACTACCACCAGGGCTGTTGATATATAGGTGAATGTCTTTGTCTGGGTTTTTGCCTTCAAGATAAATAAGTTGTGCGACAACGATGTTTGCTGTTTGGTCTGTAATTTCACCAGTTATGAAAATAATTCTGTCTTCAAGTAGGCGAGAATAAATATCATAACTCCTTTCTCCTGTGCTTGTT
>CAKVCH010000165.1 GCA_934725745.1 uncultured Clostridia bacterium
TGTCACACCTTGTCGTGTACACGGTCAACTTGTCCGCTATTTTTTCGCCCACCTTGACCTTAAAATCAATTTCCGCTCCCGTCGACTTCCCTATCCAGTGCCTTGTTTCTTCCTTGACCCTTTCTGGAAAGTCGAGTTTATCTAGTCCGTTCAAAAGTCTTTCCGCATAGTCTCTAATTTTTAAAAACCACACTTCTTTCTCTCTTTGAACAACTTGTGTCCCACATCTATCGCAAACTCCGCCTTGTGACTCTTCGTTTGACAAAATACAGTCGCAACTCTCGCAATAATTTACATAGGCTTTTGATTTATACGCAAGCCCTTTTTCGTACAACTTGCAAAAAATCCATTGTGTCCACTTGTAATATCCTTCGTCTGTCGTGTCGATTTCTCTATCCCAATCAAAAGAAAACCCGACCTTTTCGAGTTGTTGTTTAATATGTGAAATATTTGTGTCTGTGGCTATTCTAGGCGCGATATTGTGCTTAATTGCATAATTTTCGGTTGGGAGTCCAAACGCGTCCCAGCCAATTGGGAAAAGCACATTGTATCCTTGAAGCCTTTTCATACGGGAAATGACTTCCATAGACGAAAACGCCTTAATATGTCCAATATGAAGTCCCACGCCCGATGGATAAGGAAATTCAATTAGTCCATAAAACTTTGGCTTGTCTAAAAAGTCGACAGCCTTAAAAACGCCTTCCTTTTGCCAAATTCTTTGCCATTTTTTCTCTATTTTTGCATAATCCATAATGTAAAATCCTTTTATACCTAAAAAGTATATACATCGAAAGGAAAAAAGTCAAATAATAAGGAGATTTTGATTTTTAATTTGGAAAAAGAGTAGGTTTAAGGTTTATAAATGTAATTTTAGTCCTTTTTTAAAAGTTTATAGTAAATTTTTGTAAGTTCCTTTCTATTCATAAGTTTTGGGACTGGATAAAGTGGGTTGCCTTCTTTGTCTGCGTGAGTTGCAAGTTCCAAAATGTCTTCTTCTTTCAACTCTTCAATAAAGGTTGGAATATTCATACAGCGGTTTAGTTCTTCTATCGCCGAAATAAACTCATCCGCTCCCTTTTTATAACTATCATTTTCTTTGCAAAGTCCCAAGAAAGCACTAATTTTCCATAACTTTTTATGAACGCTTTTCCCGTAGGCTCTAAGCATAATAGGCAAAATGACGGCATTTGCTAGCCCGTGCGCGACATTGTATTTCCCGCCTAATGAATGTGCAATTGCGTGGACATATCCAACATAAGATTTTGTAAACGCAAGCCCAGCGTTATACGACGCAAGGAGCATATTTTGACGGGCTTCTAGGTTATTTTTGCCGTTAGAGTAGGCTTCAAAAAGGTTTTCAAAAATAAGTTTAATAGCAAAAAGCGACTCAAAGCGAGTGTCTTTTGTCGTGCTTTTGCCGATATACGCTTCAACGGCGTGCGTTAGTGCGTCCATTCCCGTCGTCGCAGTCACAAAAGGTGGAAGATTTATTGTGAGTTTAGCGTCCAAAACGGCATATTCAGGTATCAAAACAAAGTCGTTTATCGCATACTTGTGACGCGTTTTGCTATCTACAATGACACTTGCAACGGTCGTTTCACTCCCTGTTCCAGCAGTAGTTGGAATAGCAACAAGTAAAGGCAACTTCTTTTTAACCTTTAAAAGTCCTTTCATTTGATTTAGAGTTTTATTTTTGTTTGCAACAAGCGCCCCAACTGCCTTAGCACAATCTATACTTGACCCACCGCCAAGCCCCACAAGAGCGGTACAGTTATTGTCTTTATACATTTTTAGTGCTTCGTCAACATTATCAGTTGTAGGGTTTGCAACCGTGCCACTATACACATAGCAATTTATGCCATACCTACATAATTTATCTTCCATTTCCTTTGTAAGCCCGAGAGAGTAAATCGTTTTATCGGTAACAAGAAGAATATTTGATATTTTTTTCTCCTTTAAAACACGAGCAAGTTCAGTGTAATTTTTAAGTATCTTTGGCTCACGATAAGGCAAAAAAGGAAGAAGAGCCCTAAACAC
>CAKVCH010000166.1 GCA_934725745.1 uncultured Clostridia bacterium
AAGTTACATTATGCTGTTACAATGCGCTATTTGGTGTTTGGTGGGGGAGTAAATGATGAAATTAAAATAGATTTTATGAAAATTATGTTAAAAGTATCAAATTTTTAAATAAATTGACATAATATCTATTTTTTTGCAACAACATATGAAAACGCATATATCGGTTAAGGAGTGAAAATGGGACAATCTAAGCCACAGTTCAAAAAAACAATGTATGGAAAAGTCGAAAGATATAATTTTTCCAAAATTAACGAACCTATTGATATGCCTTATCTTATCGCTATCCAAAAAGATGCCTATAAGGACTTTTTGGAACATGGCATAGCAGAGATTTTGGAAGAATTTTCTCCAATTGTAGATTATTCGGGAAAGGCGGAGATTTATTTCGTTGACTACACCTTGGACCCAACGAGCAAGTATAGCAAGCTTGAATGCAAGAGAAAGGGAATCACGTATTCTGTTGCATTGAGAGCAAAAGTTAGACTTGTGAGAAAGGAAGACGGCGAAGTTGTTGAACAAGAAGTATTCCTTGGAGACGTGCCACTTATGACGGAAGAAGGCTCGTTTATTTTCAATGGAATTGAAAGGGTTGTCGTCAGCCAAATCGTGAGAAGTCCAAGCGCCTATTTTGCAAAAGAGCAAGACAAGACTGGTAAGTGGCTTTTCAACGGCACAATCATTCCTACTCGTGGAACTTGGATTGAAATTGAACAAAACGCAAACGACATCTTAAAGGTTGTTGTTGATAGAAGTAGCAAAGTTACTCTTGGCGTTTTCCTTAAATGTTTTGGATATACTTCAAAACAAATTGCTGACATTTTTGGCAACAATCCACTTATTATGAATACTCTCGACAAGGAGCCACAAGACACACAAGAGTCGGCTCTTATTGAGTTGTCTAAAAAAATGCGTCCAAGCGAAGTCCCAAGTGCGGAAGCAACATATAACTATATAAATTCACTTTTCTTCACTCACCAATATTACAACTTGGCGAGAGTCGGAAGATATAAACTTAATAAAAAACTTTCTATTGCAACTCGTATCACTGGACAAACCGCTTATGGCGACATCAAAATTGGAAACAAAGTTGTTGTTAAAGACGGCGAAATTATCGGAAGAGAAATTGCAAAAGAAATCCAAAATGCTGGAATAAACGAAGTTTGGCTTAGAGCTAAAACTTTGCGTGGCGAGTTCAAGATGGACGGCGAAAAGTTTGTCCCACACAAGGTTATTGGGAACAATAGAGTCGACTTGTCGGCAGTTTTCCCATGCGACGAGCAAGAACTTGGAATTTTGGAAAAAGTCCACTATCCAACACTTAAAAAACTCCTTGCAGAGTGCAAAACTGATGAAGAAAAGTTGGAAGCAATTAGATTCCATGCAAAAGAACTTATGAATTTCCAACTTACAATGGACGATATTTTAGCGACTATAAGTTATCATTTGGATTTAAACGACGGCATTGGTGAAATTGATAATATTGACCACTTGGCAAACCGTAGAATTGCTACTGTTGGAGAACTTATGGCGAGCGCGTTTAGAAGTGGTGTTAACAAGTTGGCGGGCGTTATAAGAGAAACTCTCCAAGCGCAAGATTTGTCAACAGTTAACCCGGCAAGCGTTATCAACGCTAGACCTATAAATAAGGCTCTCAAAGACTTCTTGGCATCATCACAATTGTCACAACTTATGGACCAAGTTAACCCTATTAGTGAACTTACTCAAAAAAGGAAAATTTCCGCTGTCGGCCCTGGCGGTGTTAAAAAAGAAAGAGCTACCGCAGATGTCCGTGATATTCACTATTCGCACTATGGAAGAATCTGTGTTATTGAAACACCAGAAGGTCAAGGAATTGGTCTTATTAACTCTCTTGCGTGCTATGCAAAGGTTAATGAATATGGTTTTATTTTGTCACCACTTAAAGTTGTAGACAAAAAGCGTGGTGTCGTAACAGACGAAGTAGTCTACCTTATGGCGGATGAAGAAGAAAATTGTTGCGTAGCGCAAGCGACAGAACCT
>CAKVCH010000167.1 GCA_934725745.1 uncultured Clostridia bacterium
TTGCAAGGTTAATGACGCCGACGACAAGGGAAACGCTTGTAAGTAAAAACATCCCAACAGGCATCATCCCGATAATCGACCCCGATGTGCGCTCGATTGTTGTTTTTATATCATAACTTCCGCGCAAGTCGAGAAAGGTAAGTATGCCAAGCGGAATCAACAAAAAGCCAATTGAGCGGATTATGATGTTTAAAGTCTTTAAAATGTCGCTTTGATTTTCTTTAAGTTCGCGCGCCTTTTTAATCAAAGTCGAACTGTAAGTTTCGAGCCCGACTTTTGTAATTAAAGTTTTTGCCGTGCCACTTACGACAAAACTTCCGCCTAAGAGTTTGTCGCCCTTTTGTTTTTTAATAGGCTTGCTTTCGCCAGTTAAAAGGCTCTCGTTTACTTCGACAACTCCGTCTACAACTTCGCTATCAGCGCAAATTTGGTCGCCACTTTTAATAAAAACAATGTCGTCTTTTACAACGCAATTTTGGTCAATTAAAACGCGTTTTCCGTCGCGCAGTGCGTCAACTTTGCAGTCGTTTATGACGCTAATTTTGTCGACCATTTTCTTTGCTCTAATTTCTTGGACAAGCCCAATAATTAAGTTGCACAAGAAAATCACCGCAAATGAAACATTCTTCGTACTTCCAATAGCGACAAGCGTGCCTGCAATTATAAAACAAATTATATTAAAAAGAGTAAAAACATTTTCAAAGATAATTCTCGCATACGACTTTGTCGTCTTAGTCAGAAGTGTATTAACTTGCTTATTTTTTACCCTTTCGTCGACTTGCGCTTTTGTCAAGCCGTTCTCGTAATCAATTTCGATTTGTTCCATATTTGTCCTTATAATAGTATACAATGTATATGCAATACAACATATATATATTGTGCAAAAAGTCGCACAAAAATTAGTTGAGTTGCTTTACGACGCAAGAGCAAAGGTCGTCAATGAGATATTTTGCGTCCTCGCTATCAAAGTCAAAATCCTTATCAATTTCTTCCGTGAGCGCGCCAATAATTCCGCAAAAAGCGAAGTTAAGATAAACATCGTCAATCTTGTAAAGAGTGCCTTCGTCTTCGCCTTTTTCGCAAATTTGCGTGAAAAGTGAATAGATAACTTCGCGACATTTATACAACATTTCTGTGATTGTGTCGGCATTATCTTCGCTTAGGAAAGGGGCGTAATTGTCAAGAAAAGTCCAAGGCATAACCATCCAATAATTTGCTTTCATAGTGATGATAATAGCCTTTAAAAATGTCTTTAAACTTGACCTAAAAGTCGTCACCTTAAAACTCGACGAGAAGAACTTTATCATCTTGTTAAGATAATAAATAATGCTGTTGTAAATCATCTCGTCTTTGCTTGAAAAGTATTCGTAAATTGTGCTTTTTCCCATTTCGCAACGCTTTGCAACATCGGACAATGTAATTGACTTATAGTCCACACGGTCGTTAAGCATTGACAAAACTTCTTCATATATCATTTCTTTTTTCATAGTGTAAAACTCCTAATATTTTTTTAACTTTTTCATTATAAAGATTTTTAGACAAGTTGTAAACTTTTTTTGACTAGATTTTTGTTCAAAAATTAAATTTTCTTATTTTTTCGACCGACTGGACTGCGTAAAATAAGCGAAATGTAGGGTTTTTGTAGATAAGTAGCGACGAAAAAGTCCGAAAAAGGGGACTTGCGGGTCAGGAAAGTTAAAATAAAAAATTTGTCAGAAAAATTTTTAAAAAATGACTAAAAAAAGTAGATAAGAAGAAACAAAAGTTGTATAATTATTTTGTAAGGAAGTAAAAATGAGAAAAACAAAAATCGTATGCACAATTGGTCCGTCGACCAATAGTTTTGAAAAAATTGTCGAACTTTTAAGAGCAGGAATGAATGTTGCGCGCCTTAATATGAGCCACGGCGATTTGACGAGTCATCAAGAGACCTTAAATCTTGTCAAACGCGCAAGAGAATATATGAAAATGCCTTGCGCAATTATGGTCGACACTTGCGGGCCAGAACTAA
>CAKVCH010000168.1 GCA_934725745.1 uncultured Clostridia bacterium
GTGCATATGGTCTTCAACGATTTTAGAAGCGAGTGAAACGACTTCTTTTGCACTCATGGTGCCATTTGTTCTGACTTCCAAAGTCAATTTGTCATAGTCGATTGATTGTCCGACACGGGTGCTTTCGACTTGATAATTAACAGCCTTTACAGGTGTAAAAATCGAATCCATAACAATAACGCCGATTGGATAATCTTCTTTTTTATTCTTTTGAGCGGTGTTATAACCTCTTCCGCGACCAACAATAATTTCAATATCGATACTTGCGCCGTCATCAAGAGTACAAATCTTGAGTTCTGGATTCAAAATCTCGACTTGGTCGTTTGCTTCGATGTCGCTAGCATAAACTGTGCAAGCACCTTTTTTGTGCAAGTGCAAAGTTGTAGTAAAATCTTCATCCAGGACACTGGTCATAACTGCAAGGTTCTTGAAGTTAAGGACAATGTCAGTGACATCTTCCGTAACCCCAGGAATACTTGTAAATTCGTGTTGAACGCCGTCGATTTTAATAGCAGTAACCGCGGCACCAGGCATAGAACCTAGAAGAGTTCTCCTAAGGCAGTTGCCGATTGTGATACCAAAACCTTTTTCAAGTGGCTCGACAACAAAGGTCGCGAATGCGCCGTTTTCCTTTTCGTCTATAGAAACTCTTGGTTTTTCTATTTGCATCATGTGAAAATCCCCCCTTACCTTGAGTACAACTCAATAATCATATGTTCTTGAATGTTAAGATCTATATCGTCTCTCTTTGGCAATGCAAGTATTTTGCCAACCATTGTGCTTGTGTTAAATTCCAACCATTTTGGGCAAACCAACTTGATTTCTCTAAGTTGAGCAAACTTTGGAAGGTTTCTTTTACTTTCTTTGATTGAGATTTCGTCGCCGACTTTGACGAGATATGAAGGAATATTAACAACTTTTCCATTAACACAAATGTGTCCGTGGTTAACGTTTTGTCTGCTTTCGCTTCTGCTGTCGCCAATGCCCATTCTGTAAACGACATTGTCAAGTCTTCTTTCAAGCAAACTGAGCATATTTTCGCCCACAACGCCTTTCATACGGGTTGCTTTTTCATAATATTCTCTAAATTGTTTTTCAAGAAGTCCGTACACTCTTTTAACTTTTTGTTTTTCTCTAAGCTGAGTGCCATAATCGGTCACTTTCTTTCTTCCAAGTCCGTGTTGTCCAGGAACAACTGGTCTTTTTTCCATAGCACACTTTGGGGAAATACATCTATCGCCCTTCAAGAAAAGTTTGCACCCTTCTCTTCTGCAAAGTCTGCAATCTGCATCTGTATATTTTGCCATATTCTCTCTTCTCCTTCTTAAATTCTTCTCTTTTTAGGAGGACGGCACCCATTGTGTGGAATTGGCGAGACATCACTGATCTTTGTAACATTAAGTTCTGCGGTGCTAAGTGCCCTTATTGCCGCTTCTCTACCATTGCCAGGTCCTTTTACATAAACTTCAACTGATTTAAGTCCATGTTCTTTTGCGACTTTTGCAGCAGTTTCGACTGCTTGTTGAGCAGCAAATGGAGTGCTCTTTCTTGCGCCTCTAAATCCAAGCGAACCAGCACTTGACCAAGAGAGCGTATTTCCAGCAAGGTCGGTAAAAGTAACAAGCGTATTGTTAAAGCTTGCTTGAATATGAACAGCGCCCTTGTCGACATTCTTAGTTTGTTTTTTCTTTCTAACAACTTTTTTAGTATTATTTGCCATTTCTATCCACTACCTCCTTACTTTTTCTTCTTTGCGACAGTCCTTTTTGGACCTTTTCTTGTACGAGCATTTTGTTTGGTGCTTTGTCCTCTAACAGGCAAACCTTTTCTATGTCTAATGCCCCTATAGCAACCAATTTCTGACAAGCCCTTAATGTTCAAAGAAACTTCCCTTGTAAGGTCGCCTTCAACAGTAAGGTTCTTTTCGATGTAATTTCTCAATGTAGCGACTTGTTCTTCGCTAAGGTCTTTTACACGAATGTCAGGACTGATTTTTGTTTCGTTTAA
>CAKVCH010000169.1 GCA_934725745.1 uncultured Clostridia bacterium
CCGATACTAACGGCGAAGGGATTATGAGTAGCGTTTTTAATGACTACGAAGAATATAAAGGAAACTTGACTAGAAGAAACTTTGGTACACTTGTTGCTTTTGAAACGGGCGAAGCCGTACAATATGGACTATTTTATTCACAACAACACGGTAGATTGTTTATAACCCCAGGGGAGAAAGTTTATGGTGGAATGATTGTTGGGCTTAACCCAAGACAAGAAGACATTGTTGTTAATGTTTGCAAGACGAAACATTTGACAAATACAAGGTCGAGCGCAAGTGATGACGCTTTGAGACTTGAACCTATCCAAAAACCAAGCCTTGAACAATACATTGATATGTTGGGTGAAGACGAACTTCTTGAAATTACTCCAAAAAGCATAAGAATGAGAAAGAAAACTCTTGACCACACAATTCGTGGAAGAGAGAATTTCCGCAAGAAAAATAGTTAAAAATATTAAAAAAAGAGTAAAAATTATGCGTTTTTGCTCTTTTTTTGTGAAAAATTTTCGATTTTGATTGTTTTCTGTGATTTTGTGAAAAATTTTCTTAATTGGGAGAGATTTCTTTGTAAAAGGATGTTTTTAAAAGCATTAAATAAAAAGACTATAAATAAAGACAATAAAAATAGTAAATAAAAGCAAAAAAGAATAATAAAAATCAATTTTTAACATATTTGTAAAGGCCACATTATTTTATAATTTTTTTTAAAAAGAAATCTTTTAAAAAGAATTTTTTTAAAAAGAAAACTTTTAAAAAGAAATCTTTTAAAAATAGTTAAAAATAAAATTTTTGGTCGTTTTTAGTTGTGTTTTGCGGGCGTTTCGGGATAAAATATAGGAGAAGGAGAAAATATGAAAGATTATATAAGTATAGAAGATGTCTACGCTAGACAGATTTTGGACTCGCGTGGCAACCCAACTGTTGAAGTCGAAGTTTCTGCATATGGCGTGACGGCAAGAGCGTCTGTTCCATCGGGAGCGTCGACAGGTTCTTTTGAAGCGGTTGAACTAAGAGACGGAGACAAAACAAATTATATGGGTAAGTCCGTTGAAAAGGCTGTTCAAAATGTTAATACAGTTATTGCGGAAAACCTTATTGGGATGAATGTTTTAGACCAAAGAGCGATTGACGAAATGATGATAAAACTCGACGGAACTCCAAATAAGGCAAAACTTGGGGCAAATGCAATTTTAGGCGTGTCACTTGCTTGCGCAAAACTTGGCGCAGAAGTTTTAGAACTTCCACTTTATCAATATATTGGTGGCGTTAACGCGCACACTCTTCCAATGCCGATGATGAACATTTTAAATGGTGGAAAGCACGCGGACAACTCTGTTAACATTCAAGAATTTATGATTATGCCAACTGGGGCAAAAACTTTTAGCGAAGCACTTAAAATGTGTGTTGAAGTTTTCCACAACTTAAAAAGTGTTTTAAAAGAAAAGGGATATAACACAACCGTTGGTGACGAAGGTGGATTTGCACCAAATTTGAAAAGTGACGAAGAAGCGTTTATACACATTGTAGAAGCAATCAAAAGAGCGGGTTATAAGGCTGGAAAAGACATTTGCATTGCTGTTGACTCCGCGTCGACTGAAATGTATGACGAAGCAAAAAAGATTGGCGAAGAAGGAAAATATTATTTCTGGAAGACAAAAAAACTCTTCACTGCTGACGAAATGATTGATTTTTGGGCTGAAATGATAAAAAAATATCCAATTGTGTCGCTTGAAGACGGACTTGCAGAAGAAGATTGGGATTCTTGGAAAAAGATGACTGAGAGACTTGGCAAGAAAATTCAACTTGTTGGCGATGACCTTTTTGTTACAAATACAAAGAGAATTCAAAAGGGAATTGATATGAAAGTATCAAATTCCGTTCTTATAAAACTAAACCAAATCGGAACATTATCAGAAACTTTGGACGCTATTGAAATGGCAAACAAAGCGGGAATGACGGCTGTTGTTAGCCATAGAAGTGGAGAAACGGA
>CAKVCH010000170.1 GCA_934725745.1 uncultured Clostridia bacterium
TGGTAGTTGGTTGGTAGTTGGTTGGTAGTTGGTTGGTAGTTGGTTGGTAGTTGGTTGGTAGTTGGTTGGTAGTTGGTTGGTAGTTGGTCAAAAAACTTTTTACGCTCCGCAAAAAAGTTTTTTGACATTTTTTTTCAAAATCTACCACCTTTCATTCGTTCCCGTCTTACTTTTCTTACTTATCTTACCAGCAATATACAATAAAGTCAACTAAAACAAACATCTTAGTTGAACATTACACTTCATAAAATTTCTATGACACTGTTTCAATTATAATTTTACATTCGCTATCATCCAAATTAAAATGAACAACATCATCCTTAATTCTTACATCAAAAGCATTAACAATAGCATCGTTAACATAGACTATAAGGTCATCAACATTTCTTAATTTTAAGCACTCTTTTTTGTTTATATTGTAACTATATAATTTTTTTAATACATAATCCTTACTATTTATTATCTCTTCCATATTATCTCCCTAAAAATTTTTCAAAAAGTATCGAACTTTTTTTATTTCAAAGCAACAATTTTTACCCTTGCAACAGTTCCGTCTTCAAGCAGCACAAATAATTCATTACCTTTTTGCATAATTTTGTTTGAAACATCCATAATAAAATATCTTTTTAATTTGTTTATAATTATTTCATTTTCCATAATCTAACCCCTTTTTTAGTATTTCTATAACCATATTATACCTATCAACTATCTGTAATGCAAGATTTTGGCGGAAGTTTTTGAGAAAATATACAGAGAAATGAGAGTTCGACTTTTTAAAAGTCAAAAAGGGGTATAAAAATGAATAATTTTCAAGAGAGATTACAAGATTTGCTGATTGAAAACAATTTAAGTAGATTGCAATTGTCCAAAAAGATTGGAATATCTTTTGAAACGATAAACGGCTATTTTAATAAAAATTTCTATCCAGAACTTACGGTAGCAATAAAAATAGCAAACTATTTTGACTGTTCGCTTCACTATTTAATGGGTTTGACTGACAAAATTAAAAATGTAGATAAAAACGATTTAACTTTTATTGAGACTTTAAAAAATTTGATGAAAGAAAACAACTTGTCTATTGAAAAACTTATGAAAAACCTTAATATGAGTGAAGCAAACTATTATAGGTGGAAAAACGCCAGCAACGCCCCTTCTATGCAATCACTTATTGCAATATCAAAGTTTTTTGATGTCAGCATTGACTTTTTAATTGGCAATAGTTCACAATATAATAACTAAAAACAAAAAGGAGTTATACTTTTTTAAGCATTTCTCCTTTTTTCATAACAAATTTTTATCCCGTTTTTTCAGCAACATTCTTGTTACTATAACGATTAACATAAAAGTAAAATGAGTCCTTTTTTTTAAAGTAGGTATTTTTAGTTCATTTTTTTGTTATTACTTTTGATTGTTTCCTTTTTGTGGTCTTTTTTGGAAAACTTTGGGGACAATATGAGAAGTAAGAAAAAGATTAGGCAAGTTGCAAGTCCTAAAAAAAACATTGCAAGGTTGCTAACTTCTGTGCCAAAAAATGAAAAATTTATATCAAACGCTTTTGCTATTTCGTTAACCATTTGTGGGGGCGCGGTTTTTGAAATTTCGTTTAGCACGCCGTTTAGGTAATAGTAGCGGAAAAGCACCGACGAGTATGTTCCTGGAAGAAAGGACGCAAAGATTTTCATTGCGTTTCCCATAGAATTTATAGGCATATATGCACCACAAATAAAGCCGTACAAACTTGAAACAAGCGTACATATTCCGCTCACCGCCCCTTGCGACGAGACAAAATTCCAGATAAAATTAGCAAGAAGTGTGCCAAAACTCGCGGTCAAAAGTATATTTAGCAAGATAAACAATATATCAGTAAAAGTCAAATAAAATCCAACAATTGCAAGGTAAATTAACCCAAGCACAAACAAAATTAGACATACTATGAGCGTCGAAAATAGGTTTGACAGGACATAACTAAGACGCAATGTCGATTTTTTAACGG
>CAKVCH010000171.1 GCA_934725745.1 uncultured Clostridia bacterium
CCAACTATGTTCTCCATAGGCGGTCTTTTAGTCTCCGTAGTTAGACTCAAAATTTTATTTGTCTCCGCAATTTTATTTGCTATCATAATAGCCGTCCCGCTTGGCGCGTCTTTTTTCTTGTTATGATGCGTTTCAACAATTTCTATGTCATAATTTTTTAGTTTTTCGGTCGCGGTAGAGACTAATTCACATAAAACTTGCACCGCAAGGCTCAAATTGCTAGACATAAAAATAGGAATGTATTTACTAGCAAATTCAACCTTTCTTTTGTCGCTTTCATTTAGTCCCGTCGTTGCTAAAACAAGTGGAACTCGCCTGTCTAAGCAAAAATTTAAAACTTGATTTAAAGCGCTGGGGTTTGAAAAATCTATGACCCCATCACACCTTTTAATCATAAAAATATCCCCAAAAATTTTGGATTTGTCACTATTTAAAATGTAATTGTTCTTAGATAAAGATTGGTCTTTATCCGCCTTGTCAATTCCGCCCGCAAACTCAAAATCATTTGATTTTAAAACTTCGGAGTAGACCATCCGCCCCATTTGACCAAAAAAACCATTTATTGCAACTAACATATTTTTCCCTTTTGTCTTTTTTATGAAAAAGAGCACAAAAAAGTGAAAAACAGCAACAATAAATGGCTTTTTGATTAAAAAATATATAAGATTTTAAGTGTTTTAAAAAATCTAATTTTCTTCCAACTCTTTCATATCGTTTTCAAGCATAGTTTCATATTTTTTATCGAGTGGCAAAAGTGGAAGTCGAAGTAAATTTTCACACACTACAAACAAATTTTACAGGCGTTGGATTAACTTCTACAAATAGGTCTTTGTTTATTTTTAAAAGTCTATTGTGCATTTTAAGCGCGGACACAAAATCACGCGATAAAATTTTTTGCGTAACAAACCTAACTTCTTTTGGATAGGCGTTTGCTGTAACGCTTATAACGCCCACCGCGCCCAATATCATAAAGACATAATTTAAACTATCATCCCCCGAATAGACAGCCATTTTATCCCAAAGTCTAGCGCATAAATCAGCCATTTGAGAAATATTCCCGCTTGCTTCCTTAATACCCACAATGTTAGGGATTTTAGACAACTCTTCCGCGGTCTGTGGAAGGATGTTAACCCCCGTTCGCCCAGGGACATTATAAACAATAATTGGAATGTTAACCGCGCTTGCAATCTTTGTGTAATGTTCAACAAGCCCTTTTTGCGTACACTTATTGTAGAAAGGCGTCACAACGAGCAACCCGTCGGCGCCTTCTTTTTGTGCCAAAACACTCATCTCTACGGCGTTTTTTGTCGAATTTGCCCCCGTTCCCACAATAAATTTCGCCTTGTCAGCAATTTGTTTTTTAGCAAAACGCATTATCTTTATCTTTTCTTCCATCGTTAAAGTCGCTGGTTCGCCCGTTGTCCCAAGAACGACTATAGCGTCCGTTCCCGCTTCAAGTTGCAAGTCAATTAAGCGCTTCAACGCGACAAAATCAACTTCATTTTCCTTTGTAAAAGGCGTTATTAAAGCAACCGCTGACCCTTTAAACAAATATTTCATTTATTCTCCTTTTTGTTTTTTATGAACAAACATTAAAATTTTCCACAATGAGAAAAATCATTAAGTCGCAATTGTTTACCGCGTTTAAATGTGACGCGACGAAATATTTAGACAAACGATTTCTTTATTTCCCCTTGTTTTTCAAAAGTTCTTGCAAAATTTGAACGGCGTTTGTGCCTGCACCTTTCCTAATATTGTCCGCGACAACAAAGAAGTTTAAGCCATATTTTACGGAAAAATCGCGTCTAATTCTTCCAATAAAAACTTCGTCTCTTCCCACGCAATTTATAGGCATTGGATAAAGATTTTTTGAAATGTCATCCACAACTATTAAATTTTCAAAATTTGCAAAGTCTCGTTTTACTTGCTCGATGTCAAAATCTTTTTCAAGTTCGACATTTATGCTTTCGCTATGGCAATCAAAAAC
>CAKVCH010000172.1 GCA_934725745.1 uncultured Clostridia bacterium
CCGTAGGGGCATTGAAAACAAGACTTAGGAAGAAATTTTAGGTTTCTTCCTATTTTTTGTGTTTAAGGGTGTGTTTTGCAAAAAAAATTTAACTAAAGATAGGAAGTTATAAAAAAGCGATATTGTTGTAAGTTGAGACTGCAAATTTATTTGTGGGCTCAGGTTAATTGTTGTTCAAATAAGAAATTTCACATCTTTCGTGGATTTGTTTAAAGCCTATTGATTTGCCTTATACAAAGCAATGACATATATTATATACAATATATTGTTTTATATATAAACATATATAAAAGGAAATTCGGTAGTTCCCTAGGGGTAAGTTATAATTTTTTATCAGACTTACAAATTAAAAAACTTATCCGCAAAAAAATGTGGCATTACTAATTCAAATAATAGTTGGTCTGAGTCTGCTATTGTTGTTCTTAAATGTAGCAAAAATGACTGATGTTTTGAAAAGAAGTTCTTTTAGAGCGATAGTTTTAAAATGTTTGAGATGAAGTTGGTCAATATAAGAAAGAAAATTTATAATTTCTAGTTGTTGGCTAAAATATTGTTTTCGTATATAACTCACATAAGAAACATATAAAAAGTAGTTTTTGTATTAAATTAAACATTGTTTATTGTTTTATTTTTTATTAAACCTACCAAAATAAAAGATTTTTGCATTGTTTTTCTTGTTTAAATCACAAAAATGGGGGATGTTTTTTGTGGCAACACTTATTTTGTGGGGCGGTGGATTTTTTGTGAGAGAGTTCTTTTGGGGTGTTGGCCCTAAAATTTTAAGATGAAGTTAGCCAATATAAGAAAGAAAATTTAGTGACAGGTTAAATTCCTTTATTGTTTTTCCTTTTTTTAATCATATTTTTTTGATGAAAAGTTAGAAATTTTGGCGAAATTGGGGGCTAAAATGGGGTAATTTTACAAACACTCGGCAAGGTGTTCGGCTTTTTTGCGAATTTTGGGTAAAAAAATCAAAAAAAATGAAAAAAGTTATTGACTTGCTTTTTTAGGTATGGTATTCTTGCATTGTCGTTAGCGAAAGCGCGACTGTGCTGATGCACAACAAATAGTACCATCACAACTGCATATTTAATTTATTAGAGAAGACAAATATCGAGTTTGTTAGATTTTAACAATTTAACAAAACGCTAATATAAAAGAAAAAGTTATCTGTTAGAAATAACACATAAGTTTTTTCGTTTGTAACGTGTAATATGTATTTTCAATTTTAAATCAGTTAAACCGATTTTGAATAAAAATTCAATTACGCTGAGTAATAACAAGAAATGTCAAGATTATCATTTTAGATTTTTGTAAAGCAAAAATGATGTTGATCATAAGATCAAGCTACAAAGAGCATATAGTGGATGCCTTGGCACTAGGCGCCGATGAAGGACGCGACAAGCTGCGAAAAGCTACGGGGAACCGCACATAGGTTTTGATCCGTAGATGTCCGAATGTGGAAACACACTAAGGTTAATTCCTTAGTATCATAACAGGAATAAATACTGTTATGAGGGGAACCTGGAGAACTGAAACATCTTAGTACCCAGAGGAAGAGAAAGTAAATTAACGATTACCTAAGTAGTGGTGAGCGAACGGGTAAGAGCCCAAACCACTTGAAGAAATTTGAGTGGGGTTAGGACCTTCATAAGAGATGAATATTGTTAGTCGAACATTTTTGGAAAGTTAGACGAAACAGGGTGACAGTCCCGTAGACGAAAACAATAGACACTTGAAGGAATCCAGAGTAGCACAGAGCACGTGGAATTCGGTGTGAATGTGGGAGGACCATCTCCTAAGGCTAAATACGACCTAGTGACCGATAGTGGATTAGTACCGTGAGGGAAAGGTGAAAAGAACCCCGGGAGGGGAGTGAAATAGAAACTGAAACTGTATGCTTACAAGCAGAGAAAGCACTACTATATAGTGTGATTTCGTACTTTTTGTAGAACGGGCCGGCGAGTTACGATATGTAGCAAGGT
>CAKVCH010000173.1 GCA_934725745.1 uncultured Clostridia bacterium
TTTCGGATTTTGCAAGGAAAACACCCTTGCCAAGAACAATTTATTTTGCGTTCCAAACAAATAAACTGCATTGCACACTGCTAACAGCATACAACGAAATAAATATACCAAATTCTTCCCCATTTGTCAATGGATATTTCCCTTTTTTAATGAGAAATTTTAAAAGAATTTTCATATTCGATTTAAAAACAATTCATAAGCAAAAAGAGCTCTTTTGGGCGAATGTTATTAAGTTTAAAATAATTCATCTCTTATAGTTAAATTCATAATTTCTACCTTTTTTAAATAATAAAAAGTCTTCTTTGTTTCTCTTGTTCAATTTCAAAGTCGTAATGACTACCTTTTTTTAAAAAATACTAAAAGTCTAATTAAACTAAATAAAAAAACAAGTGGTCAAAAACACACTTGTTATAATTTTATAAACATTTTATTCAAAAAAGGTTTCTTTAAAAATAAGTCTATTTCTTTGTAGTAATTCAACTTTTAAAATTACACTTCTGCGTCGACAAGCAAAACGATTTCGTTTTTGTGATTTTGTCTTGATTCAAGATATGTACGGGCTTTTTCTTGTACTTCGCCATACATTTTAATGGATAACTTACAAAAATCTCTAAGATATTTGCGTGCAACAAAATACGCTTCTTCGATTGTCTTGCCTTGGCAATAAATGCGGACATCATCAAAAGCGACTACATAATTGTCGTTATCTTCGTCTCTATAAAAAACTGCTGGAAAAATATAGTCCATAATCCACTCACTTTTTCATTATTTGTTATCTCTAAAATGTCGCAAAAATATTCATCATACGAAAAAATATATGTATTTTTACGCATATGACACGCTTTTTACTCATTTTTAGCCCAAAAAGTTGTGATTTTTGAGTCAAACCCACAACAATACATTGTCATTGTATCACAAAGCCTTGCCCTTGTAAAACAAATTTACTCAAAAAAAATAAATACCTTGTTTTAATTTTCTGTTCCTTGTTCAATCATTTTTACTTTCTAAATTATTCTTTTAGCACAGTCTTTTACTGTTTTTTCTCATTATTTTGCAAAAATACATTATTCTTATAAGCTCTTATTGGTAAACAGCAGTTTGAATGTTATAACAAAAAAAACACTAGCAAGAGAAAATCTCCTACTAGTGATTATTTTATTAGACCAACTCAACTATGCAAAGTTGTGCTGCGTCGCCCCGTCTCATATCTGCCTTCAAGACTCTTGTGTAGCCCCCGCCTTGTCCTTTTTCTTTAATTCTTTCCGCATACTTGGGTGCGTAGACATTAAAGATTTTTTCAATAAGTGGGTGGTTGATGTCTTTTGTTCTTTCGACGAAACTTGCCTTAGACTCTTTTTCTTGTCTTTGTTCTTGTCTATCGAAAAGTTTAGACATAATCATTCTGCGTGCTTTTAATTTCTTTGGTCCGTCATTCAAGACTTCTCTTTTAACTTTAACGCCCTTGCTGTCAACACTTGTCTTAACGACTTTGACAGTATCTTCGTAAGAATTGATAGCGAGAGTCAAAATCTTTTCAGTGTAACTTTGAAGTGCTTTAGCTTTAGCCGAAGTTGTAGTAACCTTTCCGTCCCAAAGAAGAGAACTTGCTTGATTGCGAAGCAAACTCATTCTTTCTTTTGTAGGTCTATTCAATTTAGCAACAGTAGCCATAATTTTCTCCTTTAAAATGTGTTTTTAGGACTATTCTTCGTCGTTTCTAAGCGACAATCCCATACTTTCAAGTTTGTTGATTACTTCTTCAAGAGATTTAAGTCCCAAATTCCTGACCTTCAACATATCGTCCTTTGACTTCTTTGTCAAATCTTCGATTGTGTTGATATTTGCTCTCTTCAAGCAGTTGTAACTTCTAACTGACAAATCCATATCTTCGATAGACATTTCCATAACCTTAGTAGGTTTGTCTTCTTCGTGAGAAACCAAAATGTCGACTTCGTCCATATGTTCAACCATATCAACGAAAAGG
>CAKVCH010000174.1 GCA_934725745.1 uncultured Clostridia bacterium
TACAATTTCACAAATGAATTTGGCTTTGCCAGATGAATCTTTTGACTTGGAAAGCAAGGTTGAACTCCCATACTCTTTTGTTGACACAAACCCACAACTCGACATTTTAGCCCTAAAAATACAGAATATTGTGCCAGTACTATGCAAACTTGCTACAATTGAGAAATCTTGTCAAATGTTAGCAACCGAAATTGAACGCACAAAAAGGCGTGTTAATGCACTTGAATTTATTATGATTCCAGACTTGCAAGAGACAATAAAATACATTAAACTAAAACTTGAAGAGAACGATAGATCAAATAGAATTAGACTTATAAAATATAAAGACTTATGCGGAATGTAATTTAAAAATGTTTGTAAAGTTTAATTAAAATAGAATTTTATTTTCACCCCTGACTGGGGTGTTTTTTATTTCTATAAAGTTGTTTTATAGTAAGTGGTCTTTTTTAAAAATTCACTAAAAATTTCCACTTAAAACCACGCACAAAAAGGTCAATTTGTTTGACTTATATATGATATATATTTATACTATTTATTAGTATTACAACTAATACTTTATTGTTAACACATATATTCGCATAATTTAATCCTAAAATTTTACTCAAAAAGTATTTTCTAAAATCAACTTTTATTTTTAAACCATCTTGATTTTTTAGGAAAAAGTTAGAGTGAAAATTTTTGCAAATTGTTTTACAAGGAGAAAAAATTGAGACATTTAATTACGAAAAAACCGATATTTGTCTTAATAAGTGTGTTTTTAGCGCTCTTTTGTTTTTCGCCCCTAGTTTTTGGCACTGCTTTTGGCAAAACATATGATAATATAGAGCCTATGGCTTCGGAGACTGTGCCTTCGAAGTATTCTTTGTATTCTTATGACGGCTATGTGGGCAGTACGGCGGGGTACGAACCAAATGTCGGTGACCAAAAGTCTACTGACCTTTGTTGGGCTTTTGCCAGCAATACGGCTCTTGAAAGTGCTCTTTATAAGAGCGGAATAGTCGATTATAGAACTATGCAACTTAATTTTTCCGAGGCGGATATTGCTTACTACGCTTATTCTTCTCGCGGGCTTTCGACTTTAGGGAGTGGGCATTTTTCACTTGCGTACGAGTATTATGCGAGCGAAAATGGACCAATAGAAGAGCAATCTTGGGAAGAATCTCTAAATTGGGGCAATAATGACCTTTTATTTTCGACATATAAAAGCGCGTTAGAGCAAAACGGCAAAATAATGTCAAATTATTCGGTGCTTGAAAGTTATTCTTTTCAATCAAGATATGGAATAACAAAAATAGATAGTGCAAACGGCGTAGAAAAAGAAGCCACAAATGCAAAAATTTTAGCTCTTAGAGATTCAATTAAGGAACATATTTTTACTCGCGGAGCAGTCACTGCGTCCGTAAATATTGATGATTATATATCAAATTTGAATGTTTTGTATGGCGAGACGGTAAAAACGAACCACTTAGTTGCGCTTGTCGGCTGGGACGACAATTTTACATATTCTAGTCATAAGGGCGCGTATATCGCACAAAATTCTTACGGGGAAAGTACTGGCAACGAAGGCTACTTTTACATTATGTACGACGATGTAAATGTCGAAAATCAAGTTGAAGGTTTTATTCGTGTGGGTGAAAAAACAACAAATAAACACATTTATTCGTCGACCTCTGGTTCGGAATATCAAGATAGATTTCTTGAATTTAGTAGCGCGTTTTCTACAAGTGGACCTTTGATGTCTGTGACGGCAGGCTCAAAAATTGTAAGTCAACCAACCTATTTTGCGAACATTTTTAGGATAACAAGCGATACAAAGCAAGTTATAGATGAAATAAAAATTCCAACTGTTTCCGTTTGTAATTTTGATAACGGCATAAATAACGCGCCAAGTACCTTTGAAATTTCAGTTGCAACCCTATCTGAAAATGATTTTGCGGATATAGAAACT
>CAKVCH010000175.1 GCA_934725745.1 uncultured Clostridia bacterium
ACAAATTCCCGCGGACGAGTGATACCCCAGACACTTCACCGTAAACTTTTATATAATGTAGCAGTTCTTCCGCTTCAAAAATATTTGTTATATATTTATTAAGTTCTGATACACTTAAATCTTTTAACACGCCTTTTAAGTCTCCCACAAAATTATTCCCTAAAAAACGACGACAAAACGCCGTTTATAAACGACGGGCTTTTCTCCGTGGAATATTTTTTTGCGAGCCTAACCGCTTCATTTATAACAAGCCCCTTGTCTTCACAAAGATATTCGATTTGTGCAAGAGACATAATAAGAATAGCATGGTCAAGAGTGTACAAATCTTTTATTTTTAGCCCCCTTGAAAGCCCATTTTCTAGGCGTTCGTCAAGCGCGGATTTGTTCTTTTTTATTGTCTCTAAGACATTTAACGCGTATTTTTCTTCGTCTTCTGACGCCTTATATTCATCAAAAAAATCGTTTAGCAAAAAGTCGTCACTAAACATTTCTTGAAAAACCAATTTAAACGCACAATCGCGCGCAAGCGTACTACTCATAACCTTTTTCCTTTTATACAAAAATTCCCTTGCAAAATCACAAGGGAAAAATCTTAATATTTTGCCATATCTTCTCTTGAAAACTCAACGCCAACGACATGAATATTGACGCTTTCTATCTTGGCACTAATCATATTTGATATGCCATTTTTGACATTTTCTTGGACTCTATATGCAACATCGGCAACGCTATACCCAAAAAAAACATTTAAATAGATGTCAATAATCAAGTTTTTACTTTGCGTGTAAGAAACTTTGACCCCTTCGAAGTAATTGTGCGAAAAAAGCCTCTTAAACCCGCTCATAAAGTTTTTGCTTAAAGACGCTACACCGCTAATTTCTTTTGCGGAAAGATTGATAATAGAAAGCATAATATTCTTTCCACAATAGACCTTGCCGTCATCATTCTTATCATAAAGTTTGTTATTAGAAAACATAAAAAACTCCCACTGAATACAAAGTAGTATAACATGTTGGAGTTTTTTATGCAACAAATTTATGGGTGCTTGGCACTAAAAAAGTTTTAAGATTTTTAGTCTAACACATTTTAGCGCGTTTTTTTGTAAGCAATTCTAAAAACTTTGAGCCGTTTTTTTATAAAAATCACTCATTTTTTTATAAATTCCTTTATTACGGTTACTTTTTATTAAAAATTTTGCATAATACTATAATTTTTTCTAGACATAAATTTTAATAAAAAGGAAATTTTACTTTTTATTCAACAGGAATAATCTTTATATAGTCAATATCTCTATTGTCTGTTTGATTTTGGATAATTTCGACAATTTGTGCAACTTCCGTTTCTGTGAGTTCGCTACTTTGCAAAAGCACGTTGATGTATGTTGACGAATAATTAACAAGTGCTTCACTAAAACCTTTTGCCTTGATAAGTCCTTCCATATTTGCTTCCATTGTCATTGATTCCAAAATCGCATCCAAACTCGCTTGCGCGTTCTTTTTGGCTTCTGCACTGCTTGAACTTGACGCGATTATTTCCTTGTACTGCGCGATAGACTCATTTCTAGTGGTTGTCCTATCTTGCCTACTTGTTGCAAAAAAGGACGCCGAAGAATAGTTATTAGTCGTCGTTGTAGGTGTGGCGTTTATTGAGTTGTTAAGAACGATATTTAACACCCCAGTGACGACAAGTAGAACCAACATTGAACACAAAACAATAATTTTTTTCTTTTTACTAAGCATAATATACCCCCTTTATTTCCCCGCAAAAATCTCTATTTTTGATGAACTTATCTCGAACATTGCTTGTATAAGTCGCAAAATTTCGAGTTTGACCGACGCATTTTTTGCCCCGCCTGCAACAACGACAATTGATTTTGGTTTTGGTATGTTTTTTGATAGAATAATTGGTTTTTTCGTGCCGTCA
>CAKVCH010000176.1 GCA_934725745.1 uncultured Clostridia bacterium
GACCATTGTATACATTTTCACCTACTTATAGGTGGACTTACTCATTCACAACTTGGACTTGTAAACTCTGGCAAAGTGTGCTGTTCTTGGGCGTTTTATAAAAATAAAATATCAAGTCGCGAGTTCTTCGAAAGAACGAAAGACGAGCACATCCTTACTGAAACAGACGGCTTGCCCGTATACAATGTCACAACTTTTCCTTATGGATTTACGACAGTCACAAGAATAGCAAATCGTGAAAAGTGTAATTCATATGTCAAAAAGTATATTTATAAAGACATTGGCGCTTCAACTGAAATTTTCAAAAAGCGTTTCTTTTATTCGCATAATCTAAACCGTCCAACAATCGTGGACAAACTAATAGGGGCAGATTTTCAATCACCAAAAAATTTAAAATATTTCTTGTCAAGCAACCCTTATTTACAAAATGCGTCTTCAATAAATTACAACGAAGACTACAACATTTTACAATACTGGGTTAATAATGAAACAAAAAATATTATTGATAAAAATTTAATACCACTATCAAAAGACGAAATTTCACAATATGAAGGATTAGATTCATTTAAAGACGAATCACAACTTTCATTTGTTTAAAAGGAGAAACTTATTGAAGAAAACAAAAAAAGTTAAAGGTTTTGTTATGAATAGAACAACTGGACATACTTCGTATGCCTTTTGGCAAAAAGATAAAAATGTTCATTCTCTTGGTTTTACTCATAATTTTTGCGATAAAGCCGATAAGAAAAAACTTAATTATAACATCAATCCTAACGATAAGCGTAATTGTTATGTAAAAACAAAAGTTGAAAAGCAAAAGTATAATACCTATCGAGAAAAAGAAGAATATAAAGGGTATAGAATACATATGGTGGATAAGCCAATGATTGATGAAATAATCATTCATAGCAAGAAAAAAGGAAGGTGATCACTCACCTTCCAATGAAAGAATCTAGCGTAGCAGTGTTTATAGCACCTACAAAGATAATTACGAATTGGGAATAAAATTCCTTTTCACTCAACTTTCGTAGTTTATTATATACCAACAAAAATAAAAATGCAACACTTTATTTAAAAATTTATTAAGGAGTAATGTAAATATGAAAATGGAAATAAATAAAAACTTTACCGACAAAGACTTGTTAGAAAAGTTATATCAAAAAGAAAGGTATGAATATTGTAATAATTCAATTTTTGATAACGAAGAAAATCACTATGTCGAAGATGTTATTGAGCGTCTTAATATTCAAGATTTTAAAAAACACGCGTTATTAAAAATAAAACAAAAGCAAGATGAAGAAATTTTTATTCTTGAAAAAGCATTTGAATTGGCTTGCAAAGAAGAATTAAGAAATATTGGAATTTATGACGATGATTTAGATTATAAAAAAGAACTATTATTATTAAAAAACCAATATAAAGAAGAAGCTAAATTAGAACTTGCACTGTAAATAAAATAACACAATAACAAAAATAAAAGGAAAAAAGTAATGGAAAACTTTATAAAAAGCGATATAGATTTTGAAGACACATTTCTATCTACATATGTACAATCTCTAAGACGAGATTTTGAGAGACAACAAGATAATTTTGTTTTCATTTGTAAAGATGTATATAGAATATGGTCATACTGCAAAGGCAATTACTGGAAAGCAACCGACAACGAATATTATAATTCTTACAAGTTGCTTGAAAAGTTCGGCTTTGATAAAACGGCAGTGTCTAGATATAAACAATGTTATGAGAGATTTATTGTTGATAGCGAACAACGAATTGCATTGATTTTAACAATAAAGGACTTTTCACCTAGCAAATTATTTGAACTGTTGTCGCTTTCACAAGAAACAGTCCTTGACCTTGTAGACAAGCAACTTATCCGCCCTGATATGACTGTTAAACAAATTCGTGAATACAT
>CAKVCH010000177.1 GCA_934725745.1 uncultured Clostridia bacterium
AACAACGAAAAGATGAGTTCGTTGCAGATATGGACGATGACGAGTTTGATGAAATACTAACAAAACTTCTCGAAGAGCGAAAAGAACATAAACGCAGACGCGAAAGTGATATGGAAATGTAAAGCACGAATTTTGTCGAAAGTATGGAATTTACACTCGAATATGTTATAATAAAATTGAGGTGTAAATTACTATGAAATTTGAAAAATTACAAGATTTAAATGGTATATGTTTGGGTAATACAATAGGCATTTATAAGCAATGGATATACAATAAAGACTCATATATGAGAATGTGTGATTATATGCAAAAAATAAATTACTCAATACAAGATATAAATGAACTTATTAATAAAATGAAGAAGTTCGATAGAAAAAATGTTATTTGTTGCATTGTGTGGGTTGATTGGATAAAAGAAGCGGTTGAAAAAATTTTTGAAGCAATTAAAATTGATGTTATAAAAAATTTTATTTTTTCAAAATCAAATGAAATTGAAAAATATAAAAAATATTTTACTGCCATTCGTTCATTTATTGTCGCACATCCATTATCAACTTCAAGACATGAAAGTTATGGATTTGATGGAAATTATATTTGTGTCGATATAAGGGATTATTCAGGCCTATTAGAGTTAAAGGACAAACATATGTATTATTGTTTAAATACAGAAGGATTAAAAGAAACAAACTTTAATTATAAAAATGATTTCTATTTGTATTGTTATTCTGATAAGGATGATAACATGAAATATTTTAGGAAAATCGGTTGTAATTATATTGATATATTGAAAACCGCAGAACTGTATATTGATGAATTGTATGAATTAAATAAGTATTTATCAAAATTAAAAAAAATAAATTTCAAAGGTTAAACAAAATAAAAACAGATTAAAATCGTGTACCTAAATATACCTAATGTAGTAGTTTTGGGCAGTTTTAAGGAGAATTAGACCGAAAGTTGATGAACTCAATCTTCGGTCTTTTTTATGCAATTTTTGTGTACCTAAAATGACAATTTTGTGTGCCTAATGTATTTTTTTAAGAGAGTCGTGCCCTAAAAATTTGCAAATAAAAAGTCACTAAAAGCATTTATTTATCGGCGTTTTAGCGACTTTTGTTTAATGGAACTGGTGACGGGGCGACGCGTTAGAAAAACAGTGTAGTACACTGTTTTTAGCCAAAGCCGGGAGCAACTTTGTTGCGGTCCGGGCCCGACAGGGCGAGGACCTTGGTCCGATTCCCGAATGAAAAATAAAAAAAGACAGGATTTTCCTGTCATCAATGGAGCTGGTGACGGGAATCGGACCCGTGACCCCCACCTTACCAAGGTGGTGCTCTACCGCTGAGCCACACCAGCATTTTGAAATGTACTCTTTATGGAGCAATGCTTTTACATTTTATGCAGATGCAAAACATGATTTAGAACAAATTGCAAATTGACTTGCGGTTTGGTGGAAACGAGTTAGAGTGTTATTTTATCGCAAGATGAAACTTTTGTCGTTTGCAATGTTTGCTTGCAATCAAATGCTCATTTATAATAGCACACTGAAAGGCAAATTTCAACAAATTTGAAAACATTTTTTCGATTGAACAAAATTTTTCTTATATTCATAAACTTTATAGGGAGAAGTTTTATGAATTTTATAATTATTGGACACAAAGGACGGCTTGGAAGCCAAATTTATGAAAAGGCCAAACAAACACACAATGTTATTGGAATTGAAAAAGATGGGGACATTTTTAACCTTGAAAACTATGATTTTGATGCCATTATTGATGTTTCTTCACCCGAAAACTCGGTTAAAAGTGCAGATTTTGCAGAAAAACACAACATTCCACTTATTGTTGGATGCACCGGGCACACAAAAACGCAACTTGACACGATTTTAAGCAAAAGTGAGCACATTCCTGTGA
>CAKVCH010000178.1 GCA_934725745.1 uncultured Clostridia bacterium
CAATTATGCGTCAACTTGATTCAAAAGGAATCTGCGTTGGGACAGGCTCTGCTTGCTCGTCAAGCAAAGTCGGTAATAGGGTCTTAGAAAATATGGGTTATGATAAGTCGCAAATTATAGGCGCTATTCGTGTAAGTTTTAGCCCAAATAATACAAGAGAAGAAGTCGACGCGCTAATCACTGCTTTAAATGAAATAACAAAATAAAAAGGAAAAAATATGAAAAAATCAATTTTGATAAGGTTTGGTGAAATATTTTTAAAAGGGAAGAATTATCTCTTTTTTGAGAACACATTATATAAAAATATCAAATGGAGATTAAAAGATTTTGAGTGCGAATTAACTAGGACTGCGGGGCGTTTTATTGTCGAAAACTTTGATGAAAGCGACTTGGACGACATTATTGACGCAATAAAAAGCGTTTTTGGCGTGGTATCTCTTTCTGTCGCATATGAAATTGATACTTCTCTTGAGAATATAGTTGATATTTGTAAAACAATTAAACTTACAGAACCAACTTTTAAAGTCGAAGTTAAAAGGG
Organism: uncultured Clostridia bacterium; assembly: GCA_934725745.1. GTDB lineage: Bacteria > Bacillota > Clostridia > Christensenellales > UBA1242 > UBA7862. The sequence goes on from CAKVCH010000178.1 coordinate 541, forward strand.
CGGATAAGCGCTTTGAAATGCCTTCAAATAAATTAGAAGCGTTGCTAGGCGGAGTTATTCTTGAAAACAACCCCGACGCAAAAGTTGATGTCCATACGCCAAAGCAAGAAGTTTTTGTTGAAATTAGACAAAATGGCAAAAGTTATGTCTACTACGAAAAAATCCCTTGCTTAGGTGGTATGCCCGTTGGGACATCGGGCAAGGCAATGTTGCTTTTAAGTGGTGGAATAGATAGCCCAGTTGCGGGATTTCTAATGGCAAAACGCGGGCTTAAAATTGATGCAATACATTTCCATAGTTATCCTTATACAAGCGAGCAAGCAAGACAAAAAGTTGTTGATTTGGCAAAAATCATCAAAAAATATACTGGGAACATCACACTTCATATTATTCCTTTTACACACATTCAAGAAGAAATCCATAAAAATTGTGACGACGAATATATGGTTACTCTAGTACGCCGATTTATGATGGACATTGCAGAACGAGTCGCAAAGGCAAATGAGTGTTCGGCAATAATTACGGGCGAAAATTTGGCACAGGTTGCCAGCCAAACGGTTGAAGGGATTACATCGACCAACAAAATGGCGAAAGATTTGCCAGTTTTTAGACCACTTATTAGTTTTGATAAGGTTGAAATTTCGCAAATTGCAGAAAGAATTGGCACATATGAAACATCAATTTTGCCTTATGAAGATTGTTGTAGCGTGTTTTTGCCTAAAAAGCCTGTTACGCATCCAAAACTCGACAGAGTTGAGAAAAATGAAACGCTACTTGATAGGGAAGCCTTAATTAAGGAAGCAATCCAAAACCAAGAAATTCTAAAAATCTAGCATTTTAAGCGCTATTTGTTGCAGAATTTGATTTTGAGCCAATTTTTAGGGCTGAATTTAGTATAAAAAAACTAGTTTTTTAAAACAAAAAAATATTCTAAACGAGTTGTCATTTTGTATCTTGGCAATTCGTTTTTTTGCTGTTATAAATTTGTTTGACATAATTCTTTGTTGTTGCTAAACTATAAATAGTCAAATCATTTGATATTTCGTTATTGAATTTTTGATAAATTTTTATATAAAAGGAACAGTGACTAAATGATACCAATAGTTTGGTTTTTAGTCGCTTGTGTTTTAAGTATTGGAGCTGGGATAGGCGCAACATATTTTTTAATATCAAAAAAAGTATCACAATCAAGAAACAATGCGACTAAAATCTTAGAAAACGCCTACGCTGAGGCTAAAACAGCAAAAAAAGAAGCGATTTTGGAAGCAAAAGAAGAAATCCACTCGCTAAAAGAAAAGTGTGACGCGGAAATTGCCGAGCGTTACAATGAGATTTCGAAATCGGAAAACAGACTTACGATGAAAGA
>CAKVCH010000179.1 GCA_934725745.1 uncultured Clostridia bacterium
TTCAAAAGTGTTTACCGCTTTTATAAGCCCAATTGAACCGACGGAAATTAGGTCGTCACTTTCAGCGGACCCACCATATTTTTTGGCAACATGCACAACGAGCCTAAGATTGTGAGAGATTAAAATTTCCTTTGCTTTTTTGTCTCCATTTTTATACCTTCTGAAGTACTCTTTCTCTTGCTCTTCGCCTAGGGGCTTAGGGAAATTAGACGCGTTATTAACATAGGCGGAGAAGAGCATAATTTTATTCATAAAAGCCATAAAACTTTCAACAATCATATCTCACTCCCTTATCTATACATTTATGTAAAAATTTGTCGAAATTTGCTAGTCCAGAAAAATTTTCTTTGATATTTTTCTTTTTGGCACAAAAATCGCCACTTTTTGACCTAAAAATGGCGTTTAAAAGAGATTAAGAATATGTTTATATATTGATTTCAAGTCAAAAGATTTTAAAAGGCACATAGAAAGGGCTTGAAAATTTTGATGTCGCGCGACTTAAAAAGAAAACTTTGACTTTTGGGCAAGTTGTGATAAAATAAAAATAGGAAAAAATTATGGAATACTTTTCAAATTATAACAAGTTAAAACCTTTAAGTGATAGAATGCGTCCTAGAACTCTTGACGAATTCGTGGGGCAACAACATATTGTGCATAAAGATTCTTTGCTAAATAGAGCAATTAGGGCGGGAGTTTTAGGTAGTTGCATTTTTTTTGGACCCCCTGGGACGGGGAAGACAAGCCTTGCTCATATCATTGCAAGCACTACCAAAAATGAGATTTTTAAACTTAACGCCGTTTCAAGCGGGGTTGGCGAAGCAAAAGATTGTATTGATAAAGCAAAGAAGAATTTTGAACTTTTTGGCATAAAAACATTCCTTTTCTTAGACGAATGTCATAGGTGGAGCAAGGCGCAAAGTGACTGCGTTTTGCAAGCGATTGAAGAAGGACATATTATATTTATCGGCTCAACGACTGAAAACCCTTATACATCTATGACGCGTGCGATTGTTTCAAGATGTCGCGTTTTTGAGTTTAAAGATGTTTCAAAAGAAGATGTCGTTTTGGCGCTAAAAAGAGCGGTTTCTGACAAGGAACGCGGGCTTGGGAATCTTCCAGTTGAAGTCACGGACGACGCGCTTGACTATTTCGCGTTTGCATGCGGGGGCGATGTGAGACAAGCGCTCAACGGACTTGAACTTGCCGTCAACACAACCAATATGAATAAAGACAAAAAAATCGTCATAACCAAAGAAATTGCGACACAAAGCATTGGAAGTATGCCACTTTCGACGGATACATCAATGTATTACGACCTTTTGTCGGCGTTTTGCAAAAGTATTAGGGGGTCAGACTCTGATAGCGCTTTATACTATATGCAACGGCTCGTAAAATCGGGATGTGACCCACGAATTATCGCAAGAAGACTTATGGCTCATTGTAGCGAAGATATTGGAATGGCGGACAGTAATGCACTTCTTCTTGCGGGTGTCGCTATGCAGTCGTGCGAAAAGTTGGGCGTGCCAGAGTGTATTTTAAACCTTTCACACGCGATAATTTATGCGTGCGAAGCGGAAAAATCAAATTCTGTCTTACTTGCTATGGAGAAAGCGGGGGCGGACGCTGAAAAAACTCGCGGGGCGGTCGTTCCAAATAGGCTTAAAAACCACCCAAGTTTAAACGATGATAAGTCGGGCGGTTATCTTTACCCACACGATTATGGCGGATATGTTAAACAAGACTATTTGCCAAAGGAACTTAAAAACAAAAGATATTACGAGCCAAGTAAAAATGGCAGAGAAAAAAATCTTGTTCGCAAAAAAGATATGTTTAAATAGGTCGCGATTTTAGGCTTATATAATAATACAAATAAGAATATAATAAAATAACATATATACAATCC
>CAKVCH010000180.1 GCA_934725745.1 uncultured Clostridia bacterium
GATCCACCCGAGGTTCGAACTCGGGACCCCTTGATTAAAAGTCAAGTGCTCTACCGACTGAGCTAGTGAATCACACATGGCTGGGGTGGCAGGATTTGAACCTACGCATGCAAGAGTCAAAGTCTTGTGCCTTACCGCTTGGCTACACCCCACTATTTCCAACTACTCGACCATTATATACAATATTAAAAAAATAATCAAGTACTTTTAGACAATTTTTTTAAAAAAATTTTTATTTTTTTTAAAAATTTTATCTTCTCGCCATTTCTTACATATTTTTTTAAGTGGTTTTCCTAAAAAAATAAAATTTCTTTTACTTAAAATTTTTATTTGTAATTGTGCAAAAAGATTTTATACTTATTTTAAAAACAACAAAAAGGAAAAAGGTAAAACCTACATTTCCTTTTCAAGGTCAATTTGGTGCTTACCTAAGATGTACTTTGCTTTTGAATACAACTTATTTATATTAGGTTTTTCTTGAAAGACTTTTGATTTTACATTTTCAACACTGTTTTTGACCGATAACGCGAGAGATTGTTGTGCGACATAAAAAATAGATTTTGCATTTTCACTACGATATTTTATATCGTCTTTTCCACTATCAGTTAAAATTTGCAAGCAGTGGTCATTCATAAACTCTTGATTTGTCATATTTGTTGTGTAAACGCCGAGAGTGTTTTTATTAGCAATTTGGGCACCATTTCCCCAAATATGTGTTGCGCATTTTTTTGCTTGCGTTTTCTGGAACATCGTAACCGTCACAGCCAGAAATGATTTGAACGGAAGAAACCCCGCCGACTAAACTCCTTGGCGCATACGAAACGCATATGATTTGAGACATAATTTGGGATATTTGCTCGTATGAGTAACCGCGGTTTGTCATATTTTCAAAGGCATAATGAACGACCTTATCAAAAGCGATTGAGCCATAACTGTGGCAAAAAACGGTCAAAAGATTAAAATTCTTTTTTGCTCGTTCAACGCTTAAAAGCTTACCATTTTTATTTAAGTAAAGTGGTTGAAGAAGTCTTTTTTCAATAATTTGTGCTTCTTCGTTTTCTAGGCGTGAAACTTCAGTTTGATTCTGCAAAGGATAGTGTCCATAACTGAAACCTACTAAGTCATAGTCATTTCTATCAATATCTTTTGAAACATTGTTTTTAACAAGCAATTCTTCTGCCGACTTACAAAAGGCATTTGCGTCTTTCGGGTCAAAAGTTCTATTTCCACCAAAGCACAAAACTGTTGGCTTAGTAATTCTGTATTCACTAATATCAATTTTTTCCCAATGGTCTTTTTTTGCTAAATTGCGTTTTCCGCATTGCATTGGGACAATTTTTGGCTGGTCAAAGTACATACGGCTACCCTTCTTTTAAAATTGGCTGGGGTGGTAGGGTTCGAACCTACGGAATGTTGGAGTCAGAGTCCAATGCCTTACCACTTGGCGACACCCCAATAGTAAATATGTTGCATAAGAAAGAAAAACAACATTTTCAACACAACTAATTATGTTACAAAAATACAAAAAAATCAAGCGGGAAATGCTATTTTAATCCTTTTCCCTAAAAAAAATGTAAAAATATAAAAAATATTTGAGAATAAAGTTGACAAGTTTTTGTTATCGTGATAAAGTATAAAAGCATTGAATGTGCGGGTGTAGCTCAGTGGTAGAGTTCCAGCCTTCCAAGCTGGCTGCGAGGGTCCGATTCCCTTCACCCGCTCCACATTTGTTTCAGTAGCTCAGCTGGATAGAGCACCGCCCTTCTAAGGCGGGTGTCGGGGGTTCGAATCCCTCCTGGAACACCAAAAAGGGTGCAAAGGTTATCGCTTTTGCACCTTTATAAAATAAAATGACCTTTCTATTTTTTTAAAATTATATAAAAGG
>CAKVCH010000181.1 GCA_934725745.1 uncultured Clostridia bacterium
GATTTTACTTATCCTTTTATTGTCATGCTGTGGCTGTGGCGGAACACAAAACTGCTAATATTGCTTAAAAAAGAGAAAAAAGGGCAGGCGTCTATAAAACGCTTGTTCTTTTTTTATAAAAAGTTTATTTGGTGCTAATTTAAGTAAAAACCTATGACGCGTAGTTTTTATGTACTAGACAATATCTTTAATGAATAATAAGTCGCGCGCGCGTATAAGGGGACTCCCTTGTTTTGTTGTTTATATAAAAACATTCAAAAGGGGCGCAAAAGGGCAAGAAAATGGGAAAAATTGTCTTTTTTTGGGAAAAATTAGAAATTTTACATAATTTGGAAATTTTATCAAAAAATAGTTTTGAATATTTGCTTTTGCTAAAAAAGTTGCTTAAAAAAAAGGAAATTTGGACTTTTTGACAATAATCCTAAAAAAAATAATTTTTGGCAAGGGAAATATCGAATAATTTGTTGACAAAGAAAATGGGATATTGTACAATGTTTTCGTTTTTAGTAGGCAAAATTATTTATCATAAATGTATAGTTTCTGCTAAAATATCGGTCAAATATACAAAATTCTACATTTTCTATGATTGACAAAATAATTATTAGGGAGAAAATTTTATGTCTAAACTTAAAAAACTACTTGCTACTGGGCTTTTGGTCGTTGTTTCATGCTTTTCCTATCTTGGTGGAGCAGTGGCAAACATCGCAAAGTCACTTTTCTCAGTTGGTAGCGCTAGCGCTGCTTCTTTTAACGGCGGGAATGTCGGTGCGTCCGATGCTGTTAAACAAGGCAACATTTTGAGCGTTTCTAAAATTGCAACTGAAATCGCTATGGAGGAGAGTGTCACTATTGATTTTGGCGGAACAAACAAAAATGTCACCGCTAAAACTGCTACTGGCACAGATGTCGCTTTGACAAAAGCAAATCTCTTTATCGAAGTGCTTGACCCATACGGAGCAAGTTTGACAAAATATGAAGATGGCGAAATGAAGGTCGTCGACGATTCACAAATCACTCTTACAGAGACTGCTCTTACATTGAGCAATCCAAAGACATCTGGCGAATATGAAGTTAGACTTCACACAAAGTCGGCTGATGGTATTTGGACATCAACAAGCAGTTATTATATTAGTGTTTCGTGTGTAAGTTATGAACTTAAACTTGCAACAAATGACTCTATTATTATGCCTTATTCCTTTAAAACAGGGGATAGCGCAAATGAGAGCCTTAATATTGCGTTGCCACTTGTTTATGACGAAAATGGCGACTTGGTCGAAAACACGGACATCCTTTTGAATGACAATTATGTCGTCAATTATAAAGAGCTTACTAATGTCAAATTGAGTGATGTTATGAGTTCTTCGATAAAAGGGATTCCAACAGACAACACCTACGCAAAATATAAGACATACACAATTAGAAAACTTGCAGAAGGCGAAGTTTTTAGTGGGGAATATAAGCTTAATGTTACAATAGGTGGGGCAACTATTGATTTTAGTTCTGTTACAACTGAAACTAAAAATTACGACACAGTTGCACCAAGTTTTAAGGTTAACGACGGTAAGAATGTTATAAATTATGCTCTTTCAAAATCGTCAAGAGAAGTCGCAAAATATTCTCACACAGTCTCTGGTTCAACACAATATGAAAGCGACAAAATTGAGCTTACAGCAACTCCAGCAAGCAAACTCGACAGTTTTGCTTATAAAGAAAGAGTTTATCTTCCAAAAATTACAGCAGTTAATGCTAATAATAAAGAAGAAAATCTCCCATATTTCTACTACTATGTTATTAAAGAAAAAGTTGGCGAAGTTTATTCTGTCACTGACAATGTAGTGA
>CAKVCH010000182.1 GCA_934725745.1 uncultured Clostridia bacterium
AAGTAAACTCGTTCTTAAATTTTGTTCTATTTCCATAGGCTATGCGTAAAGCAAAATTACTTTACATAACAAGTATATTTATTTTTTCTTCCTTGTCAAGTATTTTTTCTTGACTTTTCAAAATATTTATTGCTAGAAGTTTAAATAGTCTTTCAAATTTTCCCCAAAGAAAAAATGCAATAAGATTACTCAAATTGCATTTTATATATGTTATTATAAATATATAATTATTTTATATATTATAAAATCCCGTCAACAAAAGCGCGAGCGTCAAACTCTTCTAAATCGTCAATCCCTTCCCCAACTCCAATAAAGTAAACAGGAGTCCCAAGTTCTTTAATAATTGGGAACACAATTCCGCCCTTGCTTGTGCCGTCGAGTTTTGTAAGCACGATGCCATCAATCCCGACCGCGTCACGGAAAGCGGAAATTTGAACAAGTGAATTTTGACCAATTGTTGCATCAAGGACAATAAAATTAAGTTTCATCGCTTCTGGCCATTCTCTATCTTCGATACGGTTAATTTTTTTGAGCTCTTCCATAAGATTGACTTTTGTGTGAAGTCGCCCCGCCGTGTCAACAATCAAAACATCTGTCCCTTTTGCCTTTGCACTTTTTATCCCGTCAAAGACAACCGCCGATGGGTCAGCACCTTCGTCGTGCTTAATAATTCGCACATCGGCTCTCTTTGACCACTCACTAAGTTGCTCGCTCGCGGCAGCCCTAAATGTGTCGCCCGCTACAAGTGTAACAGTTTTCTTTTTTGACTTAAAATAATTTGCAAGTTTGCCTATCGTTGTAGTCTTTCCAACCCCATTTACCCCGACAACAGTAATAATCAAAGGATATTGATATTTTTCTTTTTCAGTCTCGGTCAAAGTCTCAACCAAGATTTCTTTCATAAGTTCCCTTGCTTGCTCTTTTTTGTAGCAATGCTTTTGAAGAATTCTATTTTTTAGATTTTTTATGATTTCTTGCGTCGTCTCAACACCCATATCGCTTGAAATAAGGGCGTATTCAAGGTCTTCATAAAACTCTTCATCTATATCCCCGCCCCTAAAAACGGCGTTAAGTTTAGTCATAAGTGCGTCTTTGGTCTTTTTAAGCCCCGACTTTAATTTAGAAAAAAATCCCATTTTTGTATCCTTTCGATGTTAAAATAAATACTGATTTGTTTTTTTTAAACAGAGTTAAACAGCATATTTAAACTCTTTTTATATGTTTTTACTTATTTTCATACAAGTTTTGCGTCTAGTTCATAAAATTCACGCAAAAATTAAGTTAAAAATTCTAAGGAGTTTTAAAGCGATTGCTCCCTTAATTTGCTTGCTTTTGCTTGTCTTGTTCCGTAAGTTTAACTGCGTCTGCAAGTTTAACAGAAACAATCTTACTTACACCTGGCTCTTCCATAGTGACACCATACAAAGCATCAGTCAACATCATAGTTGGTTTTCTGTGCGTGATGACAATAAATTGCGTGTCATTCGAGAAGTTTTTAAGATATTGAGCAAATCTTGAAACATTTGTATCGTCGAGCGCCGCTTCAATTTCGTCAAGCAGACAGAAAGGCATTGGACGAAGTCTCAAAATTGCAAACAAAATTGCAATTGCCGTAAGTGCTTTTTCCCCACCGCTTAAAAGGGTAATGCTTTGCAACTTCTTCCCTGGTGGTTCTGCGACAATTTCAACACCCGCTTGGAGTGGGTCTTCGCTTTCAGTGAGTTCAAGTTTTGCATTTCCGCCACCGAACAACTCACGGAAGCTCTTTGAGAAGTTGGCTTGAATTTTAGCGAACTCGCTATCAAAACGCGTTATCATTTCTTGCGCCAAGTCACTAA
>CAKVCH010000183.1 GCA_934725745.1 uncultured Clostridia bacterium
TTCTACAAATTCCACCAGTGCATTCGTCAAAAAAAATTGGCGGGCAAAGTGCGTACAATTATGCTAGGCGCGGTGAAAAAATTGACCTTCCGCCAAGCAGGGTAACAATTTATGATTTTAAAGTTTTATCACAAGTGGATGATAGGACATATGAATTTTTGATAACTTGTTCGAGCGGGACATACATCAGGTCGCTTGCACGAGATCTTGGGCTTGCGACAAAAAGCCTTGCTACTATGAGCAGTTTAAGAAGGACGCGTTGTGGGATATTTGAACTTGAAAGCGCCGTCAAAATGGATGATTTGTCGCTAGAAACAATTAAGAATAATATTTTACCTATTGAAGAAGTGTTAAAAGAGTATGACAAAATCAATATTTCAAGAGACATTTATTTGAAGATTCGAAACGGTATAAATATGCCAATATCGGGAAAGTCGGCGGACGAAAAAGTGTACCTAGTTATGTGTGAAGAAAAGGCTGTCGGACTTGGAAAGTTTATTGATAAGAAACTAAAAATAACAACATATTTTGATTAAAAGGAGAAAAAATGATAAAATTTGGACCTTCTGGGAACTCACAGTTGTTTTATGACCAACATTATAAAACAAGCCTTGATGCTCCATTGTGGCTAAAAAATCGCGGACTAAACGCCTACGAATATTCTTTTTCGCGCGGATTTGGACTGAGTGATTTTACGGCGAAGTCTCTTGGCGACGCGTGCAAGGAAAACGGGATTGAAATAAGCGTTCACGCGCCATACTATATCAACTTAGCAAATGAAGATGATAAAAAAGTCGAAAAATCGTTTGAATTTATCATTACATCCTTAAAATATCTAAAACTTATGGGCGGGCATAGATGTGTTTTTCACCCTGGCTCTTGTATGGGAAGAGACAGAAATGATGCCTTTAAAATTTTAAAGAAAAATATGAAGAAATTAGTCAAGCGTATTGACGAAGAAAACCTTGATTTTGATTTTCTCCTTTGTCCAGAAACAATGGGCAAAAGTATGCAATTAGGGACATATGAAGAAGTCGCGGAAATTTGCACATTAAGAGATTATCTTGTTCCAACTCTTGATTTTGGGCACATAAATGCCTTGACTCAAGGAAGTTTAAAGACGGAAGATGACTATAAGAAAATTTTTGACCACTTAATCAAAAATATTGGTTTAGAAAAAACAAAAAAAGTGCACATACATTTTTCAAAAATCGAGTACGGCGAAAAGGGAGAAATAAAGCATTTGACTTTTGCCGATAACAAATATGGGCCGTGCTTTGAACCGCTAGCAAAGGTTATAAAAGAGTATAACCTGGAACCAGACATTATTTGCGAAAGCGACAGAACTCAAGCCGAAGACGCAAATGAAATGAAAAGCATATATGAAAGTTTAAAATAGTTTTAGAAATTCTAAATTTTTACTTGAATATTTTTTATAAACAATTAGAATAGAAGTATAAGGAGATTAAAATGTCAGGACATTCAAAGTGGCATAACATACAAGCCACAAAAAGCAAAACAGATGCAGCAAGGGGAAAGATTTTTACAAAGATAGGTAGAGAAATCGCAGTTGCCGTTAAAATCGGCGGTGGCGACCCAAATAATAACGCAAAACTTAGGGATATTATTTCAAAAGCCAAACAGAATAATATGCCAAATGATAACATACAAAGGTCTATTAAAAAGGCGAGCGGGGAGTTGGGCGCAGTAAACTACGAAGAAATTACATACGAAGGCTATGGAGTCGGCGGAAGTGCGGTTATGGTTAGGTGCTTGACTGATAACAAAAATCGTACTGCGGGCGATGTTCGTCACGCATTTGATAAGTT
>CAKVCH010000184.1 GCA_934725745.1 uncultured Clostridia bacterium
TCCTTTATAATTATCTTTGTTCTTTTATCTTTGTTGCCTTGCCTGAAAGGTCGCGAAGATAGAAAAGTTTTGCGCGTCTAACTTTACCACGCTTTAAGACTTCGATTTTGTCAATCTTTGGGCTGTGAAGTGGGAATGTTCTTTCAACACCAACACCAAAGGAGATGCGTCTGACAGTAAAGTTCTCTCTCACGCTACCATGTTTGCGTGCGATAACAGTGCCTTCATAACCTTGCACTCTTTCTTTATTGCCTTCTTTAATCTTATAATAAACTTTGACAGTGTCGCCAATATTAAATTCTGGAACAGAATCTTTAATATTCTCTTTTTCTATAACATCAATAAGGTTCATTTTTCGCCTCCAATATCAAATTGCAAATAACTATATCATATACATTTCAAAAAAGCAAGCATTTTTTGAAAATATTTTTAGAAAGATAAGAATAATTTTACCTAGTCTCCTATTTAAAATATCTCATTTTACTATTACAAAAAACACTCTAATTTGACTTTTCATTCAATTTTTTAAAAATTTGTTATTACTATAAAAACAAAATTAGTTTTTCTCAACAAATTTATTTTTTTAACTGCGTTTTTAGGTCAAAAATTAACAAATTTTGTGCCACTAGAAAACTATTTCCTTTTGCCACAATCGCAATACAATCGTAACGGCACGCTACTTTGTCGTAAAGACCTTTCCTTTTTAAATAATAGGTTGCGGTTTTACGAATTTTTTGTTGTTTTAAAGGTGTTATTGCTTCTTGCGGGAGCCCAAAATCTGTCGTTTCTCTTGCCTTGACTTCAACAAAAACAAGGACGCCATCTTTTGTCGCTATAACATCAATTTCGCCCATTAAATTCTTTTCATTTCGCGAAACAATTTTGTAACCTTTTCTTACTAAATAGTCACACGCGATGTCTTCACCAAGTTTTCCAAGAGCAAAATCATTTGATTTTTTGGGCTTTTTACGAAGAAAATCAAACATAATTTTTACTCTCCTGCTCAACTGGAACAAAATGTCCAATAAAACTGTTTCTATGTATCTTGCACTTGCCAAACTTTTTTAGCGCGTCAATATGGTCTTTTGTCCCATACCCCTTATGCTTTTCAAAGTGATATTCAGGATATTCTTGCGCCAATTTCACCATAAGCCTATCTCTATAAACTTTTGCCAAAATGGACGCTGACGCGATATTATAACTTTTTGCATCACCTTTTATAATATCTTCTTGCTTTATATCCGTGTCCACTTTAACAGCGTCAATTAAAACGACCGCTGGTTTAACTTTCAAACCTTCAAGAGCCCTTTTCATTCCGAGTTTTGTCGCTTGAAGAATGTTTATTTTGTCAATAGTTTCTTCGTCTACTTCAATAATTGAATATGAAATGGCGGTTTTTACAATTTTTTCATACAATTCTTCACGCTTTTTAGGCGTAAGTTTTTTGCTGTCGTTTATTCCGTCAATTATTTTTTCTTTTTCAAGTGGCATAATAACACACGCACAAACAACAGGTCCCGCAAGCGGTCCACGCCCCGCTTCGTCCATACCAGCAATTAGTCCTTGCGCCTTATATTTTTCTTCGTATTCAAACATTTTTTCTCCCGTTTTCTTAGATGGTTGCTACTTACACAAAATAAGTTTTCAATTGTTAATTAAACTAACTTTAAAATAAATATAATTCTCCGCTAGTCAAAAACAAAAACAAAGGTCTTTATTTTCGTGTTAAAAATTAAATAAATTTTATTTCCACTAGTCAAGAACAATTTTTCCTAAGCGATTTTTTCTAAAATCGTCAATGATCATTCGTCCGCACCTAT
>CAKVCH010000185.1 GCA_934725745.1 uncultured Clostridia bacterium
GCGAAAAACCACTCGGAGTTGTTACGGTTGCAGACATTTTGGATATGAACGCGATTATTGAAAACTACTAATTTTGTTTCTTTTGCTATAAAAATTGCTATTTTAGTAAAAAGTCAAACTATTTTTATAAAAATAGTGTATAATAGAAAAGTCTTAGAAAAAAGACAAAAATTTTAGTTTGCGTCAATATTAGGTCAAATCTTGCTTGAAAGGTTGTTCTAGCAAGTTAATAAAAGGAGAAAAAATGATAAAAAGTTCGTTTGTTTACACGAAAGAAGAGTTGGATACTTTTTTAAGTTACATTTTAAGGAAAAATGTTGCGCTTAAAATTATCTATGTTTGTTCTGCGGTTATTTTGGCGTGCAGTATTTTTATGTTTTGCACTGCTTCATATGTTGAAGGCGCGCTATATCTTGCGTGTGGGGTGTTTTTTGCATTTTATGGCTTGATTTTAAAATTGGTCGGCGATAAAAACAACAAAAAGAATATAAATAATGTAGATACTTATGAGTTCAGCGAAGATAGCATTTTCGCTACAACGACAAACGCCCAAGGCGAACAAATTGCGTCACTCACGGTAAGATATGAAGATATTTTTAAACTCGTTCAAAATGGGGAAAATAGAGCATACATTTTTGTCAATAAAGTGGTCGCTTTAATTGTTGCAAGGGAAAATTTTGAAAACCCAAGCGAATTTGACGAAGTTATTAACCGCATAAAAATGAAAATGCCTAAAAAGGCGTAAGTTTTCGCGCTATATAATAAAAAGGTAAGAATATTGTTATTTAGAACAATGATAATTGTTTTTTAAGAACCTTTAAAAAAAGAAGAAACTAATTATAGAAGAATAAGGGATATACAAGAATGCAAAAAGAAGATAGTAAGCCAAATTTTGTAAGTATGGAGAAAGACATACTAAAATATTGGAAAGATAACAAATGTTTTGATAAAATGGTCGAAAAAAATAAGGGGCATAAGCGCTTTAAATTTCTTGACGGCCCAATCACTGCCAACAATCGTTGTGGCGTCCACCATATTTGGGGTAGGACTTTAAAGGATATTACTTTAAAGTATAACGCACTTAAAGGGCACGATTGTATGTATCAAAACGGCTTTGACGCGCAAGGGATGTGGGTTGAAGTCGAGACGGAAAAGGAACTCGGGCTTTCTGGCAAACCAGAAATTGTTAAATATGGGATTGACAACTTTACAAAAAAATGTATGGATAGGGTAAACTTTTTCGCGAAAGAAATAACCAATCAATCAATCCGTATGGGGCAATGGATGGATTGGGACAATAGTTATTACACAAATAGTGATAAAAACATTTTATCTATTTGGCACTTTTTGAAAGTGTGCAACGAAAGGGGGTATATTGTCAAAAAGAACAGACCTATGGCGTGGTGTCCGCGTTGTGGGACAAGTTTGAGCGAACACGAAATGGCGGGAAGTTATCACGATGTCGTTCACACTGCGATTTTTGCTAAATTCCCAGTTGATAATAGGGATTTTAAAATTCTTGCTTGGACAACAACTCCTTGGACTTTGTCGGCAAATGTTGCACTTGCTGTCAATCCAGAACTTGACTATTGCAAGGTTGAACTTAAAGAATCAAAAGACACGATTGTTTTGTGTAAAGACGCTTTAAAGGTTATTAAAGAGCCATATAAGGTTTTGGAAGAATTTAAGGGCGAAAAACTTGTCGGGCTAACTTATGAAACTTGTTTTCCAGAACTTGTTGAGCAACAATTTACACACAGAGTTGTTGCGTGGGAAGATGTTGACGCGACCGAAGGGAGCGGGGTCGTCCATATTG
>CAKVCH010000186.1 GCA_934725745.1 uncultured Clostridia bacterium
CAATTATGATAAAGACGGAAATGAACTCCTTTTATCAGACATTTTAGAAAGTGACACCGAAACAGCAAGTAATGAACTTGAAAAGTCAAGTGAAAATAAGTTACTATGGAGCGCTATAAGAAAACTTAACTCTAGGGAGCAACGCATTATGGAGTTGCGTTTTGGGCTTACTGGCGATGAAGAAAGCACTCAAAAGGAAGTCGCCGATATGCTTGGCATTTCACAAAGTTATATAAGCAGAATAGAAAAGAAAATCCTAAATCGACTAAAAAAAGACCTAACTAAGCAGAATATCGGTTAAATTATTAGTTAAAATTTTTTCTGATTGCCTTTAAGGCATTTTTTTCGAGCCTACTTACTTGTGCTTGAGAAATCCCAACTTGGTCACTAATTTCAACTTGTGTTTTTCCAATGAAATATCTAAGCCATAAAATTTCTTTTTCGCGTTGACCAAGATTATTTAATGCTTCTTTAAGTGCGACGTGTTCAATGTAATTATCACTGGTATTTTTTGAATCCCCAATCTGGTCCATAACCATAACTGTTTCGCTTGAATCGTTGTAAACTGGGTCATAAAGGGAAATAGGTTCTGAAATAGCGTCAAGTGCCGTTAAAACTTCGCGTAGTTTCAACCCCGCTTCTTGTGCTATTTCGTCTAGGCTAGGGTCGTTTGGCATATTTTTTGCCAACTTGTCCCGCGCTTGCAACGCTTTATATGCAACATCACGCATACTTCTGCTGACTCTTACGCACGAATTATCTCTCAAAAATCTTCTAATTTCGCCTATAATCATAGGGACGGCATAAGTTGAAAATTTGACATTAAAATTTTCGTCAAAATTATCCATCGCTTTGATAAGCCCAACAAAACCGACTTGAAAGATGTCATCAATGTTGTTTTTGTTTGAATTAAACCGCTTCACAACACTCAAAACAAGTCGCATATTAGAAAAAAGAAAGAGTTGTCGTGCGTTTTCATCGCCTTGTTTTAATTTGCGCATAAGGTCTGCTACTTCTTCAGATTTAAGTTTAGGCAATTCGCTAGTATTTATTCCACATATATCAACCCTATTTGACATTGTTTTTACCATCCTTTGCGTGAAAACGCATTCTACAAAAATAGGGTTTCCGTCTTTTCAAAAAATATGCACCTTTTGACCAAAAATTTTCCAAAATTTGTCGTATTTTGTCGTTTTAAGGCATACATATTAGGGAAAAGGTGTACATATGGAAACTTCGTTTACGGAACTAAGAAATAAAGAAGTCATAAATGTCTTAACGGGCAGACTTCTTGGCAATGTCTGCGATATAATTATTGACCTAAGACGAAATTGTGTCCTAGGTTTAATGGTGCCTGGGGCAATATCTTTTTTTAATATTTTTAAGTCGCCCCAAGAAATTTTTATACCATTTTGTAACATCTGTAAAATTGGCGAAGATGTTATTTTAGTTGAAGTCGTTGAAACTCCAACAAAAAGATCAAAAGGGAATAAACCCGTTCGCGTTTTTGATGCGGGAGAGAGCCAAAAAGAAGAATATGTTAGATCTGAGAGCCAAAATCGTTCCATAAATGCGGATTATCCGTCAACTTATCAGCAAAATTATTCTGAAAAATCACCTCAAAATGGTTATAACTATCAAAATCAGCCCGCCTATTCACAAAATAACGACACTTATATAAGACCTAATTCCTAAAAACTCACTAAAAAGGTGCGTGATGACATAATTTCTAGTTCTTTTTTCTTGTAAAAATCTAAAATATTTGCTAAAATGCTATCAAGGGAAAAAGAAAATGAAATGTATTTATTGCGGATT
>CAKVCH010000187.1 GCA_934725745.1 uncultured Clostridia bacterium
TTTTTGCAGGGTGTAAATTGCTTGAACAAATTGATGTTACAAATTTTGACACATCTAATGTCACGAATATGGCGAATATGTTTAGTGGATGCAATGCATTAACGAGTATAGATTTGAAAAATTTTAATACATCAAAAGTAACTGATATGTCGTATTTCTTTCATGGATGTGCTTTTACTAGTTTAGATATAAGTAGTCTTGATACATCAAATGTAACAACAATGGAAAGAATGTTTTCTTATCTTCAATCCATGACAGTCTTTGATTTAAGTACGTTAAACACTGCAAATGTAACAAATATGGAACGTATGTTTATGGGATGTAATGGAGTGAAAAGTTTGGATTTGAGAAGTTTTAATACATCAAAGGTAACAACGATGGAAAATATGTTTGACATGAGTTCAATTGAATATATGGATCTTTCAAGTTTCGACATGACAAACGTTACAAATGTTGATCATATGTTTTGGAATACTTATAGATTAAAAACACTAAAAACCCCATATAATACTAAATTAAAAATTGATGTGCCAAATTTTGATTTGTGTGATAGCGCGGGAAATTCGATTTCTGCAATTCCTGCTGGTTTAACAAAAAGTCAAACATATACAAAAAAAAGTTCTTCATTTATATCTGTTGCTAAAAAAGAGGATGAAAATAATCAATCAAATAAAATAAACACATGGTTTGAAAAACACGATAAAGACAGTATGTTTTATATTTTAAAGGTTTCTGGTCGTTAGAAATAAATGAGTTTTAAATTTTTGTCAATCTAAAAATACTGATTGTGTAGAATGAAACCGAAAATGAAGATGTTTGTTTAATAAAAATGATTATTCAAAAAATAAAAACCACCAAGATTTTGGGTGGTTTTTATTTTTTTTTAGCATTGTATATATTTTAAGTATAAGCGTAAACTACTAAAAATTATAAAATATATAGAGAAGTGAATAAGTGCCTTGTCTTTTGATTTTTATATTATTTATAGGTATGATAAAAAAAATCCAAAACTTGTGTGTTTTATTTGACTGCATATGTATGAATTTATTACAATATAAATGTAAAAATAGTATTATGCAAAAGATAAAATCTTTTGAAAAGTGGTGTTTGTGAAACGGATAATTAGCAAAATTTTTTGTTTTTTATTGTTGCCAATGGTGTGCTTTTTACTTATTGGTATTTTTTCTTTTTCGAACATTGAAAACTATGCTTCTGCAATTGAATATGGTGGAATGATTTATGTTGGAAAGAACACAACATTCAACCTTACAGGTGGCACAATTTCGGGTGGCACGGCTGATTATGGCGGAGGTGTATATGTTGACGGAACTTTCAACATGTCTGGTGGAACAATAAAAAACAATTCTGCATTAAATGGCTGGGGAGCAGATGTCTATTGCGATAGTGGCACATTTACAATGACTGGTGGCGTTATTGGAACAAGTTCAAATGGCGGAATTTATAATGTTTCTGGCACTTTGAATCTATATGGTGGAACAGTTTATAATAGCATTTATTCAGAAACAACAATAAACACAAAAATGTCTGCAAATCTTGAGTGTCCAATTTGCATTTCTAATGCTGCAACAATTGTTGTTCAAGACTATGCGGGCGTGACTCCAGAATATGAAATTAGTTTTTTTATGGGTGCAAGAACCGATGGAACAGTTATAACATTTCTGGGAAATACAACAACAGAGCCTGATTTGTCAAAAATCTCAATTAATAGTTCGCAATATGACCACGACACCTATGAACTTGTAACTGTGAAAGATTCAAGCGGAAACTGGACAGTTGC
>CAKVCH010000188.1 GCA_934725745.1 uncultured Clostridia bacterium
TCTATATCTTTTACCTATACTGCCCGACTCGTCATAATCACAAACAAAATCTTTTTGAAGTTTTTTAAATACCTCGTGTGCTTTTTCGCTTAAATTCTTTTGAAGTGGTAAAACAGCAACCTTGATTGGCGCAAGTCGTGGCAAAATTTTAAGAACAACCCTAGTTTCGCCGTCTTCCAAAGTTTCTTCTGTGTAAGCATTTGCAATAAGAGTCAAGAACAATCTATCCGCCCCTACTGAAAATTCCACGATGTATGGAATGAATTTTTCACCTGTAACAGGGTCAGTATAAAGCATATTTTTGCCCGAATATTTTTGATGTTGTGTCAAATCATAGTTTGTTCTGTTATGGATTCCATTTAGTTCTTCCCATCCAAAAGGATAATGGAAAACAATATCTGTAGCCGCTTTAGCATAGAATGCCAATTTGTCGTGGTCTTTAAAGCGTAACTTTTCTTCTGGAAGTCCAAGCGAGTGATAAAATTTCATAACTTTGTGCTTGTATTCTTCAAATATCTTTTCATCTTGACCTTCTTTGCAGAAGAGTTGATATTCCATTTGTTCAAATTCAATTGTTCTAAAAATAAAGTTCCCTGGAGTAATTTCATTTCTAAATGATTTTCCAATTTGTCCTATGCCAAAAGGGATTTTAGCACGCATTGTGCGTTGAACATTAAGAAAATTAACATATTCTCCTTGGCAAGTTTCTGGGCGAAGATATATGATGTCACTACTATCTTCTGTAACACCCCTTTTTGTTTGGAACATCAAATTGAAATTTTTAATTTCGGTGAAATCGCATTTGCCACAATTTGGGCATTTGATGTCGTGTTCTTTTATATATTTTGACATCTCATCCTTACTCATAAGGTCGACTGCCATTTCGATGTTGTGTTTTGTGTTATATTCTTCAATTAAAGTGTCTGCTCTGTGGCGTGTTTTGCAGTTTTTGCAATCCATTTTTGGATCAGAAAACGATGCAACATGCCCGCTTGCTTCCCAAACGCGTGGATTCATAAGAATAGCACAATCTACGCCATAACTATTCTCATCTTTTGTAACAAAATAGTCCCACCAAGCGCGCTTTATGTTGTTTTTTAGTTCAACCCCGAGCGGACCATAATCCCAAGTATTCGCAAGCCCACCATAGATTTCACTCCCTGGGAATACAAAGCCCCTATTTTTGCAGTATGCAACCAGTTTTTGCATAGTAAGTTCTTCCATAATAATTCCTTCTTTGTTAGTTTATTAACTTAATTTATGCTCTTTCAACAACAGCCTTTGTTTGGCGAGCGATGCTCATTTCTTCATCTGTTGGTATTACATAAACTGCGACTTTTGAATTGTCTTTTGAAATTTTATAGTTGATTCCGCGAACAAAATTATTATTCCCGTCTTTATCAAAGTCTACACCGAGATAATCTAAGCCTTCCATAACTTGTTCTCTAATGTCAGCTCTATTTTCGCCTGTTCCAGCACTGAAAGCGATAGCGTCAACACCGCCCATAACAGCGGAATAAGCACCAATATATTTTTTAATTGAATAGCAGAACATATCGATTGCAAGCCTTGATTTATCATCGCCTTCTTCTTTTGCTTTAATGATGTCACGAATGTCGTTACTTATGCCAGTAACGCCAAGAAGCCCGCTTTGCTTATTAAGAGCGTTCAAGACTTCAACAACATTTTTTTGTTCTTTATTCATAATAAATTCAACAACTGCTGGGTCAATGTCGCCACTTCTAGTTCCCATCATAAGACCTTCAAGTGGTGTAAAGCCCATTGATGTATCG
>CAKVCH010000189.1 GCA_934725745.1 uncultured Clostridia bacterium
TTCATATTTTGAGCAACAATTTTGTTTTTCTTGTTGTCATCGGAATCCGCTTTAACAAGAGAAAAAAGTATTCTTAGTAGTAAATTTTTATGATGATTTGTAATTTCAAGCATTTCTTTATAGTCTTCTGAGTCTACTGTAATTGACTTCGTTTGCAAATCTTGCAACAATTTGCCCATTTTTTCAACAAAACAAGAGTAATCTTTTGTCAAAATACCATTATAAAGTTGAGAAATAAAGTATTTTGTCTTTTCTTTGTCCAAGTCTTCAGATTCACAAAAGGTTTCTTTTTTAGATTGAAGATACTCAATAATTTCGATAATCGCTATTTTCTGTTCACGCGAAATTAAGTCCAAATCATACGCAAGTCGCAAAACAAATATATCAAAAAAATTAGAAATAACCGTCCTATCTATCCAGTGTATAACCCCAACAACGACTTCTTCCCCCATAGAAAAAATTGTGTCTTGCAATATTTTTACGGCTTTATTATACACATATTCAAGAACATAGTTATACATTTTTGCATTAAAAGATGTCAGAATGAACTCTCTATCTTCTTCACTTAGCGCACAATAATCTGTGGGTGTGACAAAAATTTCTTTAAAGGCAGAGTCAGTTATATTCGATTTTTTCTTGTTATCATCCCAAGTTACAATCATCTATTTTTTAACCTCTTCATAAAATATTTCTCCATCCTGCGAATGGAAATACACCCCCACTATCTTTTTAATTCCGCTATTTATAATAGCGTAGGCTGCGCGTTTTCTTGCGCCCCCTGTAACATTTTTCTTTGTTAGCCTGTCCGACTTAATAAAGACATTATAAGCCCTTATTCTGCCGATATTATCAACAATTGTAATGCCGTCATAATTTAACATAGCAATAAATAGTTCGGCAATATTGGTTAGTTTCGCCTCAGAATAACTGCGTGTCATAAGGAAAGTTTTTGAGAACTCAATAGGCTCGTTTAGCCACACGCCGTCCGCAAAATAGCCCTTAGGGTCCTTAAAATCTTTATCAACAACGACGCAAATTGCTCCGTGAATGTCGTTTATTGCTCTTTTTAAGATGTTTTCATATAAAATTTTGATTTCGTTAAGCTTGTTCTTGGTCGTTTTAAGCTTTGAAAATGACGCGTTAACAAATCTTTTAATAACATTTTCTCTGTTTAAGAAATTTGTATCATTTATTGAAAAGTTTATTATTATATTCCCGCCTTTAATTCCACGCAAACCAATAGCATATGAACTTAAAGTGTCAAGATAAATTAAATTAAACTTTTCTGTGTTAAGCAAAATCTCGTTTTCAAAAATAAGTGCAGAAAGCGACTTTTCTTTAATGCTATTAAAGACCTTACAAATCCCATAATTATATTTATTATCCTTATGCTCAATGTAAACAGTCCAGTCGTTCAAGCAAAACACAAGAAGTGATTTTAACCTAGAATTAAAAAATTGTTCATCTTCATCACTAAAAAGTTGTAATTTAAAGCAATTTGGGATGTTTTTGTTAATCATATCAATGTTTGATGTGAAAAATATCCGCGGGTTAATTTGCTTGCTCTCTTCTTCGTAACTTGTAAACTTATAAAAGTTGTTTAAAAGCATAGACACAAGTTTTTCAGGCATAGTCGCATATTCTTTGGTTATAAATCTTAAAACGGTCTCTTTTGCTTCGGTAAAATAAAGATTATCCGCCATTGGTCTCGTCCCCTTTTTTGGTGTTTTTCTCTAATTCGTGTCTTTTCCCACTTTGTTTTGTCTTTTTATGACCACCAAACAAACGC
>CAKVCH010000190.1 GCA_934725745.1 uncultured Clostridia bacterium
GATTTAGATACTGCATCCCAGTTAATGTAGAATAAATATCTGGGTTGTCTGGCACATATGCAATCATTTTTTTACATTCCATAGGATTTTCTTTGACTGAAATCCCGCCGACCAAAATGTCGCCAGAAGTGATGTCATTTATGCCAACGATGCTCTTTATTGTGGTTGTTTTTCCAGCGCCGTTGTGCCCAATAAAAGCAAAAATATCGCCTGCTTCAACCCTTAAATTGACATTTTTTGCCCCAACTTTTCCGTTTGGATATGTTTTACAAAAATTGATAAGTTCTAGCACTTTTTTGCCCCCTTTAACAAACTAGTAAAAGTATATATTTTTTTAAAATTTATGTCAAACCTTGAAAATGGATGAAAACTTTTTCTTGTTGGTTAAAAAAATATTTTACTTAAAAAGGGCGTCTAAAATATCTATTTAATTTTAAAAATCGTTAAAAATATTTTTAGTTAAAACTTCTTTTGTCAAAAAAAGCGACCTGCAATTCTTTAGCGACAAAAAATGGAATACAATTAAAAAAATCCCGCCACCAATGGAAGCGGGAAATCAAAAAGTTATTAACAAAAATTATATTTTTGTGAATAAATTATTTATTTTTTTTAGTCAAGTTACTTTTAAATTAAAGATTAAAATTTTTAAAAGTTGTGTTTGACTAATTTTGCGACGACAAATTAAAACCGATTTAAAGAGCGTATTTTAAAACAAAGTAAGCAATTGTTCCAACGACGGCGCCAATCCCAAGGACTGTAAAAAAGATTTTCCAGAAAGACTTTGGAGTTTTGCCCGTGACTTTGCCGTTTTCGCCATTTACGAAATATGTATACTTTTTTTGTTTATATTTATATGTTCCTTTATAGATAGGGAGATATATGTAACTATATTTCATATCATTAAAGGTCGTGTTACAGTAGAAATTTTCTATTCTATCATATGGTTGGCTAAATTCTACTCGGTGTTTAATTGAAAACGCGACATCTTGTTTCATAATTTTTGCGTTGTCTTGAAGATTGCAATTGACCGTTTCGCCAATCCAACCATACAAGTACTCTGTGCTATAACACAAGACTTTTCCGTAAGAAAAAGGTCCTATCGTGCGCAGTTTAACGGAACTTATTGAGTCGCCCGCACTTTCTAAGTAATCAACAAATTTATCGCTTCTAGTGTCGCTGAAATTTGTCCTTGTTACATAAGTGTGACCTTCTTTATCTGTCCTAGATTTTATGCCTACGCCCGAATATTTTGTAAAGGTATTAAAGTCGTACGAAAAAGCGGGAGTATAGACACCAATAAGTGTGTCTGCGGTCGCTTGATGTTTAAGATTATTTGGACTAAAAGGTCTTTTTGAAAGCCACGAATAAAGTTTATTAACGGCTGTTTGCTTATTGATTTTAAAACTTATAAGTCCGTCTGGCACATATTCAACTTTAACCATTTTTGTAAGGTTGCAGTCACCGCAAGAAGGGCACCTAGTAAGGGGAGTGTCGCTTGCGGACAAATGTTGTCTACCGCAAGTCCCGCAAGTGTATTGTGAGTATTCCGCTTTACTAAGAGTGATTGTGCTGTCAGTCGTAAGTGGTTTTTTTTCAAGAGATTCTGTCTCTTTTTCAATTTCGACAACGCTAGAACAATGGTTACAAACAAGATTTTGGCTGTCAACATCAAAAAGAAGTTCTCCACCGCAGTTTTTACATTTGTTTCCTGTCATTTTGGCTCCTATTTTATTTTTGTGCCACATTCAGGGCAGAACTTTGTTGTTTTGCCAACTTCTGCTCCTG
>CAKVCH010000191.1 GCA_934725745.1 uncultured Clostridia bacterium
ATTTTAAGTTTTTTTATAAAAAAATAGCCCCCGTTAGGGGGGTGTGGGGGATAAAACAACAATCAATCACCTATATTTTGCCCTTACAAGGGGAAGCACACAACTATATTTTGTTTTTACCCCACTTTGTAAAGGGGGGTGTCGGCAATGCCGACGGGGGGATAGTTCGACTTTTTATATTACTTTATTATAATCAATTAAGTTAACCCATTTGACTACCCTATCCCCCCTTCGGGGTACTTCCCCTTACAAGGGGAAGTAGATAAGCGGTTGCGATAGCAACCTACAAACTAAAAGCACCGAGCGAAGAATTTGACAATTCCTTTGCCTTATTTTGCGCGTCGCGAATAGCGCTCAAAACAAGGTCTTCAAGCATTTCGACATCGTCTGGATCGACTGCTTCTGGTTTAATTCTAACTGCTTTAATTTCATTTGTGCCCGAAATTGTCACCTCGACCATTCCGCCCCCGCTAACGCCAACGAGTTCTGTTTCTGCGAGTTCTTGTTTTTTTCTTTCCATATCGGCTTGCATTTTTTGGGCTTGTTTAAGCATATTTTGCATATTCATTCCGCCCCCGAATCTATTAAATCCTGACATAATAATCTCCTTTATATTTTTATGTTATCATTTTCAAAAAGTTGTCATTGCAAGGTAAGTTCGTCGCCAAAAAGTCTCCTTAAAATCTCCAAATTTTGCGCGACGCTACTAGTTGACATCTTTTTTAAAACAAATTTCAACGTTATTCTATCATCAATTTGTTTTAATGCCAAAGAAATTTTATCGAAATTTTCTTTATCGGTCAAAATTTTAAAAGCGAACTCATCTCTCACCCCCGCAGTCATCTCTCCGTCCACCAAATTCAAGTCCCGCACTTCTGCGCACGCCGAGTGCAAAGTCATAAATCCAAGTTCTCTTAGTTTCAAAACAAGCGCACCCCAAATTCGCCTTTTTGACAAATTGTCCAACTCTTCTTTTGGAAGTGGGTCATCTGGAATATCAAAATCTTTTTCATCCAGTGGCTCAAAAGAAGAATCATCCATAGGCGCATAATCAAAACTTTCATCACCACCCGCGTCCAGCCCCATAAGCGCGTCATCACTCATTTGACTTAAATAATAGTCCGCGTCGCCATATTCATTTTCATTATAGGTCAAATTTTGATTTTCATTTTCTTCATTTTGACTGCCGTAATTTGCGCTTTCATCTAAAACACAATCGTCACCAACTGATTTTTCAATTTCCCCGTCTGTCTTTTTGTTTAAATTAAGCCCCAACTCCGCCTTAATCTTTTCAACCAAATCTTCGTCAATTAGTTTTTTTTTTCGTTTCCGTAGGAAGCACATTCGAGACATTTTAGTTCAATGAGCGTCCTAGGAGACAAGGCATATTTTAATTCACTTTCAATCTCGCTAAACTTTTGCATAAACGCAATCAATGTATCCACATCAAGCGCATTTGCTTGCGACAAATATTTGTCATAATCTTCTTTTGTAATCCCTAGCATTTTCTCCGCGTCAGGGCAAGTCTTAACAACCAAAAGGTCTTTAAAATGTGAAGTCAACTCTTTTCCGAACGCAACCAAATTTCTTCCCGCTCTACAAAAATCGTCAATGCTTTTTAAGACCCCACCAAGATTTTTTGCTATAATTTCATCAACAACTCTTACAACACTTTCTCTATCGCTTGTCCCTAAAATCTCGACCACCTTGTCGGTTGTAACATTATTTCCAGCAAAAGCAACCACACAGTCGGCGATAGATAATGTATCACGAACGCTTCCTT
>CAKVCH010000192.1 GCA_934725745.1 uncultured Clostridia bacterium
GTATAAAACAATAAAAGAAATTGTGGGACCACTTATGCTTTGCGACCACTTGGAAGGCGTAAAATATGACGAACTTGTCGAAATTGTGGCAAAAAATGGCGAAATTAGGCGCGGAAAAGTTCTTGAAGTTGAAAATGACACCGCACTAGTCCAACTCTTTGAGTCGTCGCACGGCTTGCAACCCTCGTCATCAAAAGTGCGTTTTTTGGGGCATAGTTTAAACTTAAAAGTCTCGCCTGATATGTTGGGGCGTGTTTTTGATGGGCTTGGACGCCCAAAAGACGACGGAGCAGAAATAATTGGAACAAAATCTCTTGATGTGAACGGACAACCCATAAACCCTTTTGCTCGCGCCTATCCAAATGAGTTCATTCAAACGGGAATTTCCGCAATTGACGGGCTAAATACACTTGTACGCGGTCAAAAATTGCCAATTTTTTCGATGAGCGGACTACCACACTCGATGCTTGCCACTCAAATCGCGTCCCAAGCAAAGGTTCTAGGCGACGACGAAAAATTTGCTGTTGTATTTTGTTGTATGGGTATAACATATGAAGAAGCACAATTTTTTATTGATTCGTTTAGAAAAACAGGGGCAATTGAGCGCAGTGTTATGTTTATAAATCTCGCAAATGACCCCGCAATTGAAAGAATCGCAACACCAAAAATGGCCCTTACTTGTGCTGAATATTTGGCTTTTGACCTTGATATGAATGTTCTTGTTATAATGACTGATATGACAAGTTATGCTGAAGCCTTGCGTGAAATTTCATCTGCCAAAAAGGAAGTCCCAGGTCGTCGTGGATACCCAGGATATATGTACACAGACCTTGCAAGTTTGTATGAGAGAGCGGGGAGAATTAAAGGCAAAAAAGGCTCAATTACGCAAATTCCAATTTTAACAATGCCAGAAGACGATAAAACGCACCCAATTCCAGACCTAACTGGCTATATTACTGAAGGCCAAATCATTTTGTCTCGCGAACTATATAAACGCGGAGTTAATCCGCCTATTGATGTTTTACCTTCGCTTTCAAGACTGAAAGATAATGGAATCGGCGCAGATAAAACCCGTGAAGACCACTCTGACCTTATGAACCAACTATTTTCTGCCTATGCGCGCGGAAAAGACGCAAAAGAACTCGCTTCTATCTTAGGTGAAAATGCAATTAGTGAGGATGACAAAATTTTTGCACAGTTTGCCGAAAAATTTGAAAATCAATATGTCGGGCAAGGTTTTACAACAAATAGAAGCATAGAAGAAACTCTTAATCTCGGCTGGCAACTACTTTCAATGCTTCCAAAGAGCGAACTAAAAAGGGTAAAAGAGCAATATATTGAAAAATATATGAAAGAATAGTGTGCTTTTTGATATAGAAATCTTTTAAAAGCGCGCACTTTTGACTAAAAAAATCGTAAATTTTCACTTTTTGTTGCGAAAATTTTAAATTTGAATAGTTTTTTTATGTTTTAATGTATTTCAATATAATTCAAAAAAAGGGGGTAGAAAATGAGTTTAATGAAAGTTAATCCAACTCGAGTGGAACTAAAAAATCTTACAAGAAAACTCGCGGTCGCCGTTAAAGGTCATAAAATGTTAAAAGACAAAAACGACCAAATGGTACGACTTTATACAAATCAAATCAAGAAAAATTATATGCTTAGAAAACAAGTTGAAGAGTCGCTCAAAGACCTTTTTGACCAATTTCTACTCGCCAAGTGCTATATGAGTGAAAGTGACTTAAACAATCTTTTCATCGCGACCA
>CAKVCH010000193.1 GCA_934725745.1 uncultured Clostridia bacterium
AGACATTAAGTCTTGCTACAAAATTACCCTTGGTCAAAATGTCGTCTATACAATAGATAAAGAGATTATTGATTTTAGAATCACTCTTTTAAACGACCCACTTAGTCAATCGGCGGAAACCACTTTTGACGGCACAAGCAAGGAAAATTTGTTTACACTTACGATTGCAACAAAAGATTATTATTTTGCAAGTGATGATGACGGAAATTCGTCGACATATAGCCTTGTTTTCTCCAATTCGTCAGTCAAGACTTCGACTCCAACAAATGTCGGAAGTTTTACCGTCGGCGTAGAACTTTTAATTGGCAACCAAATTATTGTTAAGCACAAAGACTCCGACACCCCAATCGTTTTCACAGACTTTAACATCGTCGAAAACAACTATGTTGCGACCTTGTCTCAAAAAGGATTTTTGACGATAAACAAAGCACAAATTACAGTTGACGAGAGTTTGCTTGGCTTTGAAAACGACATAAAGTTCTCGGACACACTAGACAATTTACCTAATATTTTGACAATAAACGACGGAAAAAGTGTTTTTTCGGGCGTAAATGGCACGGCAATAACATTGAAAAATTTTGAAGGCGGGCGAAATTATGAATTTAGGCACGCACCAACTTCAATCGAAATGCTTTCCGCTAATGACACGCACCTTATAACCGTGACGGTTGCAGTCGCTGGGACTGACGGCGGAAATTACGAGCCACTAACTATTGATGTTCCGTTAAAGGTTCTTCCAAAAGAAGTCACGCTGTCAAATAGAGATATCACTTTAAATTGCGAACAAGGTGAAGACTTAACCTACGACGGCACGGCAAAATCCTTTAACTTGTTTATTGATTCTGACCTTTCAAACTATCATATCGAATATAGTTATGTTAAACTTCAAGTCATATATGATAAGTCTATCACGGGTAAAATTCAAAAGTTTGTTTACGACGGGACAACCGTCAAACCAGTTATGAATGGCGACGAAATTGTTTATTCCACGATTGAAGATTTGGGAAGAACAAAAGTACTTTCCATTGAGCGAGTCAATTACAACGCGCGCGAATATATTGTTTTAAACACGGGGTCGACGACACGGGACGCCTATTTAACTAGCGACCTATCGACCACTCAAAATGCAGGATTTTATATTTGTGTTGCAAATATTGTAGCGGACAAAAATTACACGCTCAAATTTGAAGGCGGAGCAGACACATTCCAACAAGTGAAATTCTCTAGATTTTTTGAGATAAAAAGGTCGGGAAATGTCGAAATAAGTAGTTGGAAACAAGATTTTTACTACGAAACGGTCTTTAATGTGACTTTACCTGAAACATTGCCTTTTGAGTTTGCAATGAATCCAGACTACAAAGAAGATGTCATTTTCTCCACTTCGCAAGAAGACGCGTGGGCAGAGAAAAACTATATGTTAGATGTCGGAAACTACACAATAAATTTGACAATTGACGAAGAAAATTGCTATTTCACGACAGAACTTGCTTTCAATGTTGTAGCGCGCGAAGCAAAAGTTTACTTCCCAGAAGGCGATAACAGTTATGAATATCAAGTTGTAGACGGCAAGGAAGTTGCAATAGATTCTTTCTTACGCGGGGTTTACGCAACATTTGTAAAAGGCGGAGCCGTGAACAAAGTTAATTACATTGACGACTCAGAAAAACGCTTTACATTCACCTTTTATAGCGTCGCGGACGAAGATAACGCTCTACCTAGCGCACCATCTGCAATTGGCGAATATTTTGTTATTGGAACAT
>CAKVCH010000194.1 GCA_934725745.1 uncultured Clostridia bacterium
ATGCATCAAAATAGCCAAGTAATAAAGACTGCTGGACTACCCCTTTGTCGACAAGCCGACATTCCCCCTTACGCGTCGAGCCAAGCCCTTGAACTCAGATTGCTCCCGCAATCATTCGACATGTGGGCTGTCTCTCCTTTTCCCCAAAAGTTTCACATTCGTTGCTACTTTTGGGGACCCCGTCGTGGGCGGTCAAGAGTCAGTGCCAGAATGGCTGTTGACTCGCGGTCGCCATAAAAAAGAGTAACCTTAATTAAAAAGCTACTCAAATTATACAATTCTATAAATAATTTTATATAAATACCTATTTTTTTATAAATAATCATTTTTTATAAATGGTTATTTTATAAATTTTCTATTTTTCAAGCAGATTTACAACAAATATCTCAATTAAAGTGGAATATTTGATACGGCGTCGAGATTGATGTCAGATAGTCCTACATTATTCATAAGGTTAAAATATCCCATACTTGCAATCATAGCGCCGTTGTCGGTACAAAGTTTCATTTCTGGAAAATAAACCTTTATCCCGTTTTCTTCCCCTTTTTTGGTCAAATTTTCTCTTAAAAAACTATTTGCAGATACGCCACCCGCAACACACAAAGTTTTATATCCCTTTACTCTGCACGCGCGCACCGCTTTTTCAATAAGTGGCGTAAACGCTTCGTGCTCCAAAGACGCGCATATGTCCGCGACTGGAATTTCCTTTCTTTTTTGTTCCAAATTATGGACATAGTTTATGCACGCAGTTTTCAAGCCACTAAAACTGCTATCAAAGGTCTTTGAAAGTGAATCTTTGACAAATTTTATTGAATATTTGCCTTCCTTTGCCATTTTGTCGACCTTTGGCCCGCCAGGGTAACCGAGCCCAATAACCCGCGCAACTTTATCCAAACTTTCACCAATTGCGTCGTCAAGAGTTGCCCCTATAAGGTCGTAATTTACATAATCTTTAACTTCAACAATCGCCGTATGTCCACCACTAACGATAAGCCCGATAAAAGGTGGTGTCAAATCTTTATAGCAAATAAAATTCGCACACATATGCCCGCGAATGTGATTAACTTTAATAAGTGGAATGTTTAGAGCATATGCGAGACTCTTTGCAAAACTCACCCCCACCATAAGCGCGCCTATAAGCCCCGCGCCATAGGTCACCGCGATAGCGTCGATGTCAGATAAACTCACTTTTGCGTCACCTAGCGCCTTGTCTAGCACACTTAAAAACGCCATAATGTGGTTCCTACTTGCAACTTCTGGCACAACGCCCCCAAAACGCGTATGAATATCAATTTGAGTTGCAATTACATTGGACAAAACATCCCGCCCGTTTTTTACAACAGCAATTGATGTCTCGTCGCAACTACTTTCAATGCCTAAAATTAAGACATCTTTTTTTTGTCTTATTAGCTCCGCTTTTTTCTTTGCTATATCAAAATACATTTTTTTGACCTTTTTATCTTTACTTTTTGTATGTTTACCACATATTACTATAAAATGTTACTACAAATTTTCTAAAAACCACTTGTTTTATAGCAGTTCCTTAGTGACTATTTTATAAAAACTTGCCACCACGATTTGTGATTTTTAAACCTACTCTCCGCCACCTTGCATTCCTTTAAGATATGCCAAAATGAAGCCCTTTATGTCGCCATCCATAACAGCGGTTACATTGGTATTTTCAAAGCCCGTCCTATGGTCTTTAACAAGCGTGTAAGGGCAGAAAACATACGACCTAATTTGGCTTCCCCACTC
>CAKVCH010000195.1 GCA_934725745.1 uncultured Clostridia bacterium
TACAATACATTTTGACGCCTTTCCTTTAAAATTCTTCCCCTTTTTCCATAAAACTCCCCATTTTTCGCTAAATTACTTATTTTTACCACCAATTTTGCAACAAAAAACCAACCCCCACATCAAAGCGCGCCCACAAGAGCCCCCTTCAACCAAGAATTGGTTTTTATTAAGTTAATTTAAACTATTATCAAAACACCTTAACTATTTTTAGTCCAAGTATAAGCTATATATGTATTCGTCAAATATGTTGCATTCTGTGCTGGATCTGCAACTGACACATCACTTGTCTCAGCACTTGAAACTCTTTTTACAGTCCAAGTACTATTACTATCCGCGAAAATCACACTTGTAAGTTTAGAGCAACTAAGAAAAGCCCGATCTCCTATACTCGTCACGCTATTTGGTATTGTTATGCTTGTTAACCTACTACAACTAGAAAAAGCATAACTCCCTATGCTTGTTACACTAGAGCCTATCGTTATGCTCGTTAAAGCACTACAATATTCAAAAGCATAACCTCCTATGCTTGTCACGCTGTCTGGTATCGTTATGCTTGTTAAACCACGACATCGATAAAAGGCTCTACCACCTATACTAGTTACACTACTTGGTATAGTTATAGTCTTTAAACTACTACAATCAGAAAAAGCCTCGAACGCTATACCTTTTATGTCATCTGGAATAATAGAAGCGTTACAACCTTGTATTAATGTCTTAGTTGACCTTTCTATAATGCAATTACCCGAAGAATAATATTTATTACTGTCATCAGATACAATTATACTTGTTAAAACGCTACAACCAGAAAAGACACCACTTCCTATACTCGTCACACCAGAGCCTATAGTTACACTTGTTAAGCCATAGCAATCAGCAAACGCGTGATATCCAATGGTCGTAACACTATTTGGAATTATTATTTCAGTAAGTTTGGAACAACCGTAAAAAGCACTTTCACCTATAACCTTTAAACCTTCTGGTATTATCACACTTAAAGAAGTTCCCTCAAAGCCGTTAAAAGCATAACTCAATATACTCTCCGCTTTATCAGAAATCGTAAGTGTTATCTCGGATTGTTCACAAGCCGATTGAGTCAGTTCGTAAAGAAATTTGTATGGATTAGAAGCAGTTCCCAAGTATTTTATATCATTATATTCGTTAAAAATCAGATTTTGACAACCTTTAAAGACCGAACTATCAAATTCCGTGACATTATCAGGAATTATAACCGTCGTTAAATTAGTACAGTCGCTAAAAGCAAAAATGTCAATCTTCGTAACACTATTAGGAATTAGTATTTTTGTCATTTCACATCCTTGAAACGAACTTTCACCGATACTTTTTACACTTTGCGGAATAACAATAGCCGTATAAATAAAATTATCATATTCATCATAAAAAGCATTATCAACAATTCTAGTAACTTTGTTAGAAATAATAATAGGAATTTCCCATCCTCCACGATCATTAATTTCTTCCGTTACATAGTTTGGCGTCATAAAACAAGCGTAAAGGTTTATATTTGAAGAAGGCAAGTCGTACCAACTCTCTAAGGTAGAATCAGCGGTTGAAGTATAATAGATTGTTTCTGGATCATTGTATGATAAAGAACCTACAACGGCGGAATTTGTACAAAAGTAGTAAAATTCTGCACCATTGCTATTTGTTAGATCGTCTATACTTGCAACTTTACCCGTTGCGGTGGTTGTTCTTTCGTTAAAATTACCGTTTAGATATGATGTCGTAGACGACGA
>CAKVCH010000196.1 GCA_934725745.1 uncultured Clostridia bacterium
GCGTAAAACTTAATCCAGAAAAGAACACGATTAAGGTTTATAGTTACAAGACTGTTGTCGAAGAAGTAACTGACCCAGACAAGGAAATTAGTCTTGAAGAAGCAAAACAAATCAAGAAATCTTATGCTGTTGGCGATGTTATAAGCCAAGAAGAGACGCCAAGAGATTTTGGGCGTATTGCAGCACAAATTGCAAGACAAGTTGTTATGCAAAAACTAAGGGAAGCGGAATTCAAAAACGCTATGAAAGAGATTTCGGACAGACAAAACGAAATTGTTACTTGCCAAGTGAAGCGTGTCGAAAACGACATTGTTTATGTCGAAATCCCTGGGAACACTATGGAAGGAATGCTTCAAAAGAGCGACCAAATTCCTGGTGAGAACTATTGCACGGGGGACAGAATAAAGGTTTTTGTTAAGAACATTCGTGAAGATAACAAGGTGCCTTTCATTCAAGTTTCGCGTAGTAGTAATGTTTTTGTTAGAAAACTTTTTGAACTTGAAGTGCCAGAAATCAAAAATGGCGAAATTGTCATTAAAAATGTTTCAAGAGAGCCTGGATTTAGGACGAAAATTTCCATTTATAGCACCAATCCAAACCTTGACGCAATTGGGGCTTGTGTTGGGAACAAGGGTGTTAGAATTAACGAAATTATAAACGAACTTAACGGCGAAAAGATTGACATTATTGAATATTCTGACAACGCATTTGAATATATCGCGCGTGCTATGAGCCCAGCAAAAATTACGACAATTTATGCGCTTGAAGGAAACAACCACGCAAGGGTTGTTGTTCCAGACGACAAACTTTCACTCGCAATCGGGCGCGGTGGACAAAATGTCAGACTCGCGGGCAGACTTACGGGCTGGAAGATTGATGTTAGAAGCGAAAGCGAAGCGAAACAACTTGACGGCGGGCTTATGTTTGAAAATCATTTTGAACCAGAAGAAGAAAAGGAAGCACCAGCAGTTGAGTCTTCAGAAACGCCAAAGGACGAGGGCGCGGATGATGATTTATTAAACCCTATTGAATAATTTTTGTGGAGATGATATAATGCAAAAAGGGAAGCCACAACGAATGTGCATTGCGTGTAGGCAAATGAAGGACAAAACATCTCTTGTACGCCTTGTCGTTCAAGAAGAAAAGGTCGTAATTGACGAAACCTTCAAGAAAAATGGGCGCGGTGCATATATTTGTAGAGCTGAAGAGTGCCTAAAAAAAGCGGTTAAAACGAAAGCATTTTTTAGGGCACTTAAAGCGGAGATTGACTTTGAGACTTTAAAGCAATTGGAGTCGATTTGTAAAAACTAAGATTAGGAGTAAGGACTTTTGAGCGAAGAAAATAGACAAGATAAACAAAGTATCAACAATATAAAAGCGCTACGAACATTGATTACTGAGTCGCACATTCACAGCCTTTTTCACGAAGTGAAGAATACTAGAAATGACGCGTTCAATCTCGGCAAGTCAATGCGTGACGAGTTGCACGAAATGAATAGGCTCGAAGCGGAAAAGAGTAGGTTAGAAAAGTTAAAAGCGCAAGTGGAAGAAAAACCACAGGCGGAGTCTTTTGCTGAACTTTTTAATAAGTCTAATGAAAAACCTTCCGAAAAGAAGGAAGAAAAGGTCGTTTTGGAAAAGAAAGAAGCACCTGTTACGCCTATAAAACCTGTTTCATCTCAACCTGTTCAATCTCAACAAAGTGCACCTAAAAAGCCTTTTGTTCCACAAAAACCTTACACTCCAAAAT
>CAKVCH010000197.1 GCA_934725745.1 uncultured Clostridia bacterium
AAGGACTGTACTGCACTCACGAACTTAGTAATTCCAAATGGGATTGCTAGTGTCGGAACGGGTGCCTTTTCTGGGAGTGGTCTAGATTATAGTGTTTTAAACGGGGTGTATTACTTAGGAAATGACAATAATCCCTATTTAGTTGCTTGTGGGGTGGAAGATAGCGCTTTGACGACATATAACTTATCTGAACAAACAAGAGTAATTTGTGGAAGCACTTTTAGTAGTTGCAATTCTCTTACAAATATTTCTTTACCAGATGAACTAGTTTATATTGGTGAGGAGTGCTTCAAGGGGTGCTCTAGTTTAAGTAGTATCGAAATTCCAAACAAGGTTGAAAGGATAGAGTATGGCGCTTTTTATGAATGCACAAATCTTACATCAATAACAATTGGGCGTAATGTAAAATACATAGGTGAAGATACTTTTTATAGTTGTACTTCACTAGGCGAGGCGATCTTTGTTGATACAAGTAAAGGCTGGTATCTTATGACTAAAGTCATTCAGTGTAAAGAAATTTCAGTCGATGATTCTTTGCTAAATGCAACTTATCTAAAGAGTACATACAACGGATATGTTTGGACTAAAAATAGTTAAGGTGTAAAGTGGTTGTTGCTTGAAAATGGTGTTAAATGTTTTGTTTCTTTGAAAAACAAGGCAGAAAATGGCTGGAAATGGAAACGGAAGGTGGAAGGGTAAGGAAAATATGGTAAAAAGTTTAGGAAATTTTGAGTGTTGAGAGCGGAAAGTTAAGAAAATAGGGCAAAAAGCGGTGGAAAATGGAAATAAAAGTTGGGAAAGTTTAAGATTTTTTTGTTGTGTAGAGAAAATGTTGTAAAAAGTGCTTGATTTTTGGGAAAATGTATGGTATATTTATTATGCTTATAAAATGTGACATTAAGAGTAGGTGAGTGCCTGCTCTTAATTGTTCTATATAGGGAGTTTTGATGAAGAAAAATATTGCGACGAGCGTTTTTGATTTTTTGAGCAAACCAATTGACGATTTAGGGTACGAACTTTATGATGTTGAGTATGCTAAAAAGCAAAAT
This sequence comes from uncultured Clostridia bacterium, assembly GCA_934725745.1. Taxonomy (GTDB): domain Bacteria; phylum Bacillota; class Clostridia; order Christensenellales; family UBA1242; genus UBA7862. The sequence goes on from CAKVCH010000197.1 coordinate 1,050, forward strand.
GGGATGAATTTGACGCTTTTTATCGTAAAAAAGGACGGGACGACAATTACAATTGATGATTGCGAGACAGTCCATCGCGTGGCGGACAAATTGCTTGACGAACTTGACCCAACGGGTGACACTCCATATTATCTCAATGTTTCGTCACTTGGGCTTGATAGACCTATCAAAACTGAAAAAGATTTTCTCTACAACAAGGGAAAACAAGTTGAAATTAAACTTTTTCAACCGCTTGACAATAAAAAAGATTTGGCGGGCGAAATTGTGGATATTAAAGACGGTAAGGCAATATTTAAAATAGACGAAAAAGAAGTCGAGATTGATTTAAAAACTATTGCAAATTGCAAGTTGCACATTGATTTTTAAAGGTATTATCTAGAAGTTGTGGAGTATTTGCTCTTCTCTCTAGAATGACGGCTTTTAAAACTTGTGACGCGACAACTTGTTATTGATTTGCACTAGATAGATTGATTTGTGTTAAACAAACACGCATAGTTCGAATTGCGTACGCATACACCACGAAATATGACAGTTTTGAAGAACAAGAAGTTTTACAAAGAAGAAAAATAAGGAGAAAGAAATGGTAAATAAAGATTTTTTTGTAGCATTGGATGATTTGGAAAAGGAAAAGGGAATTGACAAGCAATTTTTTATTGAGACGCTTGAATCGGCGCTTACATCGGCATATA
>CAKVCH010000198.1 GCA_934725745.1 uncultured Clostridia bacterium
TATTAAAAAATTGAACGTTATGTATTTATAGTCCTTAACAAGGCAATTTATATTGGTTTTAAAGACCAATTATTGAGTTTAAAATTTAACTATATTTTCTTTTAAAATATATTGTTAAAAATTTCAAAGTTTAAAAGTGTTTATAATCGTTGATTTTGGATTGCGGTTGGGAAAATTGGCAATTCAAATACACCGCTACAAATTTCTTGCGTGTATTCTTGCGCTGGTGGTGGACTGCAATAGCCATAACTTGGAACCAAAATTTCCGACCTTACTAGTACTCTTGTGATTAAAGTTACGCAAGCACTAATTGAGAAAATATTGTCTTGGACCCATGTTCCCATTGGGCTGGACATTGCGCCGAACACTTCAATTCTATATGGGACAATCGATGGTTGTGGAATGAATAGAATTATGTCGTTTGGTATCGAAAGTGTAGATGTTCCCGTTCCAGTTACACCGTTTGCATCCCTATATGTAATCAAAATTGGCACTTCTGCTTCAAACGAAACTCGCGCAAAATTTGGTTTGTCATCAAGACGGTCGATAACAAGATTGTTAATTGTAGTGTCGCCATTTGTGACTGCGCTAACAAAAGTGAGTGGCGTTTGTGGATTGACTGGGTTTTGGTTAGAAACGGTTACTTGAACATTTGCTTCTTGTATTTGTCGCATAGCAGCGTCCAAAACTTTGTCAACTTGAATGCACGCTTTTTCGCAAATTCCATTTAATGGGTTGCCAGAAACCACACCTGGGCAAGAACCCGAGCGGTTGCATGTATAAAATGACATTAAAATAATACCCCCTTTCTCTTTTTTTAAGTTTATCTTTGTGTCATATGTAACAACAGTTAAAAGCACTTTTGAAATTGGTCAATTTTTGCCACAAAAATACATTTAACTATAAGATAATATGAAAGGAATAAAAAAATTGTGACTTTTTTATTAGATTAAACAAAATAAATAAAAAAACATTATCTATTAAAATGGATTTCCACTTCAAATTGATAATGTTTTAAATGTATGCTTTATTTGGAAAAAGCATTGTTATTTATTTCTCAATCTTTACTATAAAAGTAGTCTCTCATAAATCTATTATCGCAAAAACAACCCTTTCACCTATTCAGAAACAGTGGGAGATGTAAATTGTTCTATGCTATTTAGCAAATCATCGAGACCTTTTCTATCTTGACTAGATGTTACAATAATGTCTTTTTTTGTTATGCCAAGTTTATTTGAGATAATAATAATATGGTCATTAACTTGTGAACGCGACAAAGTATCAGTTTTTGTCACGATAATCTTTGTATTTATTCTATTAAAATACAAGAATTGAAGCATTTGTTCATCTTGAGCAGTTGGGGTGCGTCTAATATCAAGCAAGAGATAAACGCATTTTAAGTTTGGCGAAAGACGCAAATAGTCTTCCAAAAAGCCCGCCCAATTTGTCTTTTCCGTTTTCGATACTTCGGCATAACCATATCCTGGCAAGTCGACCAAAAGAAAAGATTTGTTAAGAAGATAATAATTTATAAGTTTTGTTTTCCCTGGGGTCGAAGAAGTTTTCGCGAGTTTTCTTCTATTCGTTATAAAATTTATAAGCGAACTTTTGCCAACATTACTCCTTCCAACCAAAGCGACTTCTGGATAATCACTCTTATAAAAATTCGTATTTGCAACACTTGTCACAAATTCTGCTTGTTTAATTTGCATTTT
>CAKVCH010000199.1 GCA_934725745.1 uncultured Clostridia bacterium
CTCCTGCAAGGCTCAAATTCTTGAAGTCCACACGCCAAGAAGAGAATTCTGTCACGAACATTATTTCGCGTCTTATGCTTGCCAATCCAGATGTGAAAATTAAGTACATCGTCGACGGCAGAATGGTTTATAATTGTCTTGGGAACGGGTTGAAAGAGCGAATTTATATGGTTTATGGCAAGCAAACATCGGAAAATCTTATAGAAATAAATGCCACAAACGACGATTTTATTTTGAGTGGATATATTTCGACACCAACTTTTTGTAAACCTAATAGAACTTATCAAACTTTGGTCGTAAACGGAAGATATGTCGCAAGTAACATTGTTTCTGTCGCTTGTGCAAACGCTTACGAGAATTTCTTAATGAAAGGGAAATTTCCATTTTTTGTCCTTAATTTAAAGGTAAATCTTGATGATGTGGATGTTAATGTCCACCCAAGCAAAATGGAGATTAAGTTTAAAGATTCAAAAAATATTTATAATTTTATCTATTCGACCATTTTGACAACTTTGAATGAAAATAATTGCGCTAAAGCCTTTATGGACGGAAAATGTGAAGATTTGTTCACTTTTGAAAGAAGCGAGCAACCAAAAATTGAAAAACCGCTTGATGTTGTATCGGGTGGATTTAGTTTTGGCGCAATGCAAGACTTGAAGGATTCACTTAAAAATATGTCGCTTGACACGGTCAATCCAACGACAAATGAGTTGCACTCGACATTTATTAGACCTGACAAAAAGTATGAAATTATCCCAAGAAATGATGATTATAAAGACAATTCATCATCTAGTTCAACATATTTAAATCACAATCTAGCAAAACCAAGCGAAGCGCTTGAAACTCAAAAAGATAATTCGACGCTTATTTCAGATATGGCGAAATTAAAAGATTATTCATTTGAAAACTTTACCCAACAAAATGCCGAAGTTCAAAACGGTTTTAATAAAAATAACGCATTTGGGGCGAGTTTTTGCAAGGAAGATGAGACTCCAACAAATGAAAATCCGCTTGATTTCTTTATTGAGAGAAAAGAGCAACAAACGATTGATGGCGAAATTTTGTACAACATTGTTGGGACACTATTTAGTACTTATCTTATCATTGAAATGGGTGAGATGTGCTATATAATTGATGAACACGCGGGGCACGAAAGGGTGCTTTTTGATAAATTTGTGAAACAATTTGAAGAGCACAAGATTATAACGCAGGACTTGCTTATCCCATATGTTTTTGAAGTTAATCCTATTGAAAAGAACCTAATTGAAGACAACCTTGATGTTTATCGTGAACTTGGTTTTGAGGTTGAGCCTTTCGGGACAAATTCCTATAAAATTAGCAGTTTTCCACATCTTTTGTCTGGGATAAACTTTGATTCATTTATTACAAGTTGCTTGAAAGATACATCAAAAATTTCTAAAAATAACGACGCAATAAAAGATAAACTTGCGCGCCACGCGTGTAGGTCGGCAGTCAAGGCGGGAAATCGTTTGAGTGACGAGGAGATAAAGATTTTAATTTCACAACTTATGAGAAAGGATAGAATTTTGCTTTGTCCGCACGGACGACCAGTTTGTGTCAAACTATCCAAATCTGAAATTGAAAAAATGTTTAAAAGGATAGTTTAGTTGTGGGAAAAATTTTAATCATAACAGGTGCTACGGCGACGGGCAAAACGGCTTTTGCTATTGAATGCGCTAAGGAACTTAAC
>CAKVCH010000200.1 GCA_934725745.1 uncultured Clostridia bacterium
TGCCCGTTACGGTCAAAAAGACATCGTCCATTGAACCTTTTAACACTTCAAAGTCGTCAATTTTGTCCGCGTTTTCAGCCAAAAAGTTTAGCGCTAATTTTGTAGAATCAAATCTTACAACCAAATTTTCGTGAGTTTTAGTATAAGATAAGTCGCTGTTATCAAGGATTTTTAATAGGTCGGGCGAATAAGAATAAAGCCTTACATACTCGCTCGCATATTTGTTTTTAAGATAATTTGGCGTCCCGCGCGCAACGATTTTGCCTGAATCCATAATGACGACATAATCGCTATCAACCGCTTCTTCCATATAGTGGGTTGTAAGAAGAACAGTCAAATTTTTCTCCCGCCTTAAATATGTCACAAGCGACCACACAAGAGAACGCGTTTTTGGGTCAAGCCCCGTCGTTGGCTCGTCCAAAATTAGGACGCTTGGGTTATGAATAAGCGCACGCGCAATGTCGACCTTTCTTTTTTGCCCGCCACTCAGTTTTTCGAGTGGTTTTCTTAAAAGGTCGCGCAATTCCAATTTTTCGCACAAAAAATCAAGATTTTTCTTAAAATCGTCCGCGTTTAGATTATATAGGTCAGCACGAAATTTTATGTTGTCATATGCGGACAACTTTTTATCAAGCACCGAATTTTGAAAAACTATGCCAATTTTGCTTAGCGCGCCAAAATCTTTTGGGTCTTTGCCGTTTATAACAACATCTCCCGAATCTTTTTCTAGAATGCCAACAAGAATGTTAATTGTTGTACTTTTCCCAGCGCCGTTAAGCCCCAAAAAGGAAAACAATTGCCCCTGCTCCACCGAAAAAGAAATGTCATCGACCGCTTTGACATCTTTAAAATATTTTTTCAAATGCGAAATTTCAATAATTTTTTCCATACAAACCTACCTTTCGCTTTTTTCTTAAAGACCTATCTAAAAAGGTCAAAAAAATCTTATAAAAATCCACCACAAAAAAGGATAGCACATCGCCACCCTTTTTGTAAAATAAATATGTAAATCTTAGATATTATTTTTATATTTTTAAAAACAACCAAATAATTAGTATTATCACCCTATAGGCCCACCGGATGTTACTGACTTGAAAATTTTACCCTGTTTGTTATCTGTAGTAATCACTAATACATCTCCGCCATTACTACCAGCACTCGTGTAACCAAATGCATGTTGTCTCGTGTTAATTATTCCTTCACCATTTTCACCATAGTTTGTTATCGTTTTAAAATTAGCCATAGTTCCATTGTAGTAAAATGTAGCATCATCAATACACGGACCAACTTCACCGCCGCCAAATGCTCCGTCATTTATAATAGTAATACTCCCAGGAATAGACATGTATTTTAAAGCACCACAACATTGAAACGCCCTTTCTTCAATAATTGTAACACTTTGCGGAATAACCACATTTACTATTGCTGATTTACTATCAAAAGCCTTGTAAGGAATATTGACAACCTTATTTGACATAATAATTGTTGTGTCGTTCCCGCTATATTTCGTTTCCGTTGTATAATTTGGAGTCATAAAACAAGCATATAGGTTTGTATTTGAAGTTGGTAAATCATACCAACTCTCTAAAGTAGAATCGGCAGTTGATGTGTAATAAATTTCACCAGGGTCATTGTATGATAAAGAACCTACAACGGCAGAGTTAGTACAAAAATAGTAAAATTCTGCACCATTGCTATTTGTTAAGT
>CAKVCH010000201.1 GCA_934725745.1 uncultured Clostridia bacterium
CTCTTCAACCATATGAAAAAAGGAGTGCGGGGAGCGTTTTTAAAAGACCGCAAAACACATTTGCACCTCTTTTGATAGAAAAATGTAATTTGAAAGGTCTAACAAAAGGCGACGCGCAAATTTCTACAAAGCACTGTGGATTTATTGTTAACCTAAATGGAAGGGCAAAATTTCGAGATGTCTATTCTCTTTTACAACATACAAAAAAAATAGTTTCTAAACAACTAGGCGTGAGACTTGAAGAAGAAATTGTCATTTTAAAATAAAATGATTTTGTGGCTCTAAAAAATGCGTAAAAATTTATGAAAAATGTTGCGTAATTTAGGACAAAATAAAAAATAAATGATATAATGTCTACAATGGAAAAGTGCGAGCCTAAATGCAGTTAAAAAGCAACGCAAAAAATAAGGCGAAAACACTTTTAAGGAGAATTATGTCATTTGCACATGAAGTAAAACAAGAAGTTTTAAACGCAAATATCGAGAATGAGTGCTGTAAATTAGCTTTTTTGTCGGCGGTTATCCATTCTTGCGGGGAACTAATTAAGCGTGGGAAGGATATTTTTGTTTGCCTAAAAACTGATATGGAAGAGTTGTTTTCAAAGGTTAATGATTGCTTGTCGACGCTTTATGGCGAAAAGGCGACAATTGAAAGAGACGAAGATAATAACATCAATAAACTCGACCGCTTTGTCATAACTCTTCCAATAAATGTTACAAAAAGGATTCTTTTTGATTGCGGAATTGCAAAATTTAATCTTGACAACGAGTTTTCGCTTTGGGTAGGCTTGGACGAGCATATTTTAGAGAGCGAGTGTTGCGAAAGGAGTTATGTTAAAGGCGTTTTTGCGACTGCTTCAACTTCAAACATCGTTTTAAACGACGAAAAGGGTAAAAATAGGACTTTTAGTGGATACCATTGGGAGTTTAATTTTGTAGACGAGCGTTTTTGCGATGATTTTTCAAGTTTACTATTTAAACTTGGCATAACAAACAAAAAGAGTAAGCGAAAAAATCTTTTTGTTTTATACATTAAGGAAGCGGATAAAGTTAGCGACCTTTTTGCTCTTGTTGGCGCATATAAGGGGCTTTTAAGGCTTCAAAACGAAATGGCAATACGCGAAGTTAGAAACAACATCAATAGGCAAAATAACTGCTTAAACGCAAATATAACTAAGACTGTTAACGCGAGTTTAAGACAAGTTAACGCAATAAATAAAATTCAAGACACAATAGGCTTTGAAAGTTTGCCAGCCAATTTGCGCGAACTTTGCCTTGTTCGTCTTGCAAACCCCGAAGAGTCTCTTGATAACTTGACAAAACTACTTTCAACTACTATAACTAAAAGTGGAATAAATCATCAATTTAATAGACTTATTAAAATTGCTGAAAAGATTGAAAATAACAAATTATAAACAGTTTTGGGATTTTTTAATAAAAAGCGGTTTGTTTTTTTAAAAAATATCAAATTGCTTGGGATTATATGCTTAGTGAGTATTTATAATATTAAAAAATTGGTTAGAAAATCAAAAGAAGGACAAAGATGAAGAATTTTGTGCATTTGCATGTTCACACTGAATACAGTTTGCTTGACGGCGCGGCGAAAGTTAAGGATCTTGTAAAGACCGTGAAGGAACAAGGGGCGAACGCTGTCGCTATAACTGACCACGGCACAAT
>CAKVCH010000202.1 GCA_934725745.1 uncultured Clostridia bacterium
TTAATCGTTTTTTGCAATTTTCTCCCTCCGAGATATATAAAAGACCTTGCAAGACACAAAGGTCGTAAAATCAAATTTTAAAATATCTATTAAAAAAATTAGACCCTTACGCCGATGACTTTGATATTAACCGCGTCGACAATCATTCCCGTAAACTTTTCCACACTGTATTTAACGGTCGATTTTACACTGTCTGCAACAGCAGTAATCGACACGCCATATTTCAGTATGACATTTAGGTCAACGGTAATGTGATTGTCAAGGCTTGTTATCTTGACACCACGCGCGAAGGATCTCGCTCCCATAAGTTCGTTAAAACTCTCCTTGGTACTTCTCGATACCAAATCAACAACACCATAGCAGTCAAGAGCATTATAGCCCGCGACAACAGCAATGGCATTATTGTCAATTGTTATATCCCCATAAGCATTTGAAGTTTTAACAAACATAATTATTCCTTTTATAAAATTGGTCAGAATAAAGACAACTCTAACACTACGAGTCATAGTATAGCGTATTTTTTTAGATATTGCAACTATTTTTAGGTAATTTATTTTAAGTATAAATAATTTGTACCGTAACGAGTTAAATTTGAAGTTGACAATTTATTCTTGGACTGAATAGTCAAATAAAATTCACATTTTTAGGAGTCTAAACATAAAATGATAAAAAAGGAATTTGATATGAAAATAATATGTATAAAAGCGCCAAAAAGTTTGGCACCAATACTCAAAATAATTTTTAGAAAAAACTACATAAAATTTGACTAAACGCCCCGCCCTTTCACAAAATCAAAATAAAAAAATACAAAATACTATTTGATTTTTAAAATCGTTTGTGATAAAATCAAAAAGTAAATTGTATTTGTTTCCGTAGCTCAGCTGGATAGAGCGTCCCCCTCCTAAGGGGAAGGTCGCGCGTTCGAATCGCGCCGGGAACACCAATATTTAATGCTAAATATAGACAAAAAAATTTGATACAGACCTAAACTTTGCACTAACATAGTGGCAAAGTTTTATTTTATTTAACCTTTTAGTCCCGCTTTTGGATAGGCTTTTACATCATTTCCGCTAGCGATTAGGCTTTTACATTGGTTCCGCTTTTTTATGTTTCCGACTCTATTTCAAATAAAAATTTATTCTTTTTCAACAATTTCGTAGTCAATTAAAAACTCTTTATCGCAGAGTTTTATTTTTGCTCGCTTTTGTCCTATCAAACTTGTGTCTATATCCTCTAAGATTCCATAGTTATAGTATTCAAACGGAACTTGAACCCCATTTATATATTGAGATTCAGAAGACCAAAAAGTACCATTATTATAACTAAATTTTTGATTATTTAAATCCCCAATAGTGTCACCATCATTATAATAGGCATACAAGAGCAAATCCCTTAAAGTCACATTGGAATTCAACTCTATTTTAGCGTTTTTAAGAGCGACTCTCTCGATTTCAACCGCCACCTTGTATTTAACATTAACTTCTATACCACAGATTTCTGTAGTGATAAAATTTTCGCCCATCTTTGATAAATCAACATAGATGTCAGAAATTTGAGAATCTCTAATCCAAGGCAAAGTAACATATTTTAATTCTTCATTCTGATAGTAATACGCTTTTTTGTGGCTCAAACTGTCCAACTTATATAAACAAGAGCATTGAATATAGTCAGTAT
>CAKVCH010000203.1 GCA_934725745.1 uncultured Clostridia bacterium
GGGTCGTTTCGGGCTTTTTAAATGAAAAGGTTTTAAACAAAATTTTTGAAAAAGATGAATCCGTTTTATTTGAATTGTCAGGTCTAACTAGAGAAATTGCAGAAATAGCATTTGTGAAAAACAAACAAAAGGCATTCGCGCAAATTGATAGGCTGGCGAGTGAACTTCCGCTTTTATCTATAAAACCTTTTGCAAAAGAAACGGATACAGTTGCGCCTTTTTTAGAATATTGTTTTTCCTATTTAGCGCAACTTAAAAATATAAAAATGATACTCAGTTTAAAAAGAAATGGCGTAAAATGTAGTTTAGAAGATAAAATTTTGGGGGCGAATTATGGCAAAAGATAATTTCGCAGTCGTTGGCGACAAGGATAAAATGCTTATTTTTTCGCTTGCGGGTGGTGAGATTTTTTCACCTAGCGGGGAAAAGGACACTCGTGCTGTCTTAGGACGACTTTTGACAACTTATAATCAAATTTTTATCACGAGCGACTACGCGCGATATGTTACAGATATAATTGAAGATACAAAGAACAAACCTTATCCTATTATCACAATTTTGCCAGTCGGGCAATACGACACCTATGCAACGGACAAAATTAAACAGGAAGTCAAAAAGACACTTGGCGTAGATTTGGCGCTTGATGATGTTAAGGTTGAAAATTTATCAAACTTTTAGTTTTTTTTGAATTGCTTTTATCAAAGATTTCATAAAAACAAAAAATCTATCAAATATGTTTTTTTACTTTTTATATGTTTATATTGTAATAACCAATTGTTAAAAATATTTGCTTTAAGAAAAGGGAATAAGTATGGAAGGAAAAGTTGTAAAAATTTCGGGACCACTCATAGAAGCTACAGGAATGGCGGAATGTAAGATGTTTGAAGTCGTCACTATTGGCGATAAGCATCTTGTTGGCGAAATTATAGAACTTCGCGGAGATAGGGCGTCAATTCAAGTTTATGAAGAAACAATCGGACTTATGGTGGGTGAAAAGGTCGTTGGCACGGGAGAAATGTTGTCAATGGAGTTAGCGCCTGGGCTTATCGAAGGAATTTTCGACGGAATTGGTAGACCGCTAGACAAAATCGCTGAAAAATACGGCGATTACATTTCGCGTGGCGTAAAAGTTGACAGCCTTGATAGAGAGAGATTTTGGCATTTTTATCCTGTCGCAAAGGTGGGAGATATGGTGTCGACTGGTGACATTTTGGGCTATGTTGACGAAACTGTTTCCGTCCGACACAGCATTCTTGTTCCGTTTGGCATTGAAGGTGAAGTTGTAGACATAAAGGAGGGCGATTTTACAATTACTGACATTGTCGCGACAATAAAAAACGGTTCCAAGACAAGCAAAGTTTGTATGTTGCAAAAGTGGCCAGTGAGAAAGCCTAGACCTTATAAAAATAAAATACTTCCAACCCAACCTTTAATAACAGGGCAAAGAGTTATTGATACTCTTTTTCCACTTGCACTTGGTGGCGTGTGCGCCGTCCCTGGACCTTTTGGGAGCGGTAAAACTGTTGTTCAGCACCAACTCGCAAAATGGGCGAACGCTGACATTATAGTCTACATTGGTTGTGGCGAGCGCGGGAATGAGATGACGGATGTTTTAAACGAATTTCCGACCCTTATTGACCCTAAAACAAAACAACCGCTTATGAAAAGGAC
>CAKVCH010000204.1 GCA_934725745.1 uncultured Clostridia bacterium
ATATTGCGCTTTTCTTAGACTTAACTTTAAATGTCATGTCTGGAATGTATTGTTTTGGAACGGTTTTTACAAAAAAAGGAAGTGTTATTATAGCGGGGCTAATTTTTGGCGGAATTGTTGTTTTAAATTACCTTGTGTCTTTCAATGTTTATCTTAGTATATATATTGAACAGACTGTTCTTGTGCCATTTTTAATTGCAATGCAGGGGGGTGTGCCACTTCTTGTTTTTGTGGCGGGGCTAATAAAAAGGAGAAAAGAAAATGAAGTATCTTTGGCGAAATAAACTTTTACTTATCATCCTTGCAATAGTCATTTTAATGTTCCCGACAACAATAAGTTTGCCCCAACAAAGTAGGTCGGAAAACATTGTAACCGCGGTTGGCATTGATAAAGTGGGAGAAGAATACGAAATTACCTTGCAATATCTTATTCCCGACGCGTCAAGCGGTCAAAACTCCCTAAGACTCGCCAGTTTAAAAGGTAAATCGGTTGCTGATGCAATGGAAAAAATAAATTTAGATTTTGGAAAAGTGAGCGGGTTCGCTCATTGTCGGGTGCTTATTTTCAATGACGAAGCGGGCAATAACGACCTTTTTAATGAGCTTGACTACTTTCAAAAAATTAAGGTTAACGCAAATAACATTTTGCTTGTAAACACTAAGGATAGCGCAAAAGACTTGTTGTCGGCGGTCGAAAATTTGAATAGTGATTTTTATGTTATTTTGAGTAGATATAGCGTTGAAGATAAGCACAACCAATATCAAGCGCTTAAAACAATCGGAGACTATTACAATGAAATGTTGGGCAATAATAGAACAATTGCAGTAAATACAATCGATCTTGAAAAGGAAAGCGGATCTGCGGGTGAATCTAGTGGTGGAAGTGGTGGAAGTGGTGGTAGTTCAAGCCAAGGTGGCGACGATAAAAAGAGCGAAAGTAGCGGGGCGTCTAGCGGTGGCGGTTCGAGTAGTAGCGAGAGTAGTGAGAGTAAAATAAAAAACGACGGCAAGTTGTGTATTTTAAAGAATAATAAAATTGTAGAAACCTTATCGAGTGACGATAGTAGAAGACTAAATTGGTTTAGTAAACGCGTTAAAGATATGACGCTTGAAATTAGCGGGTTTTCTGATGACACATATCAAAATGCTGATATGACTTTTGACATTTTTAAGAAAAAAACTAAAATAAAGGTCGATTTTGTGGGCGGACAACCTATATATAAGTTGTGCGTGGATGTTAACGCGAGTCTTGTTGAAAGTCGAACGGGGGATGTGAATAAAGAAGAATATAAGGTCAACAATAGAAGGTTCTCGGATAAATTAAAGGGCGCTATTAAAGCGCAAATTTTAAGAGAAATGGTGCAAGCGGAAGAAAATTTCGTGAGCAAAAAATACGATGTTGTTCAGTGTAATGAGTATTTTTATAAGTTTAAAAATAAGCAATATAAAGATTATATTGCAAAACTTTCGTCAAAAGACGACTTTTTGTCACAAGTCAAATTTCAATATCAAATAAATATCAACCAATGGAATTGATAAAGTAAAAAGACAAGCCCCAGTATCCCAAAGTACGGTTATTTGGGGCTAATTTTTTATAAAAAAGTTAAGAAACTACAAATAATAGATAAATATATTAAAAAAATTTTGATTAACCCCACCC
>CAKVCH010000205.1 GCA_934725745.1 uncultured Clostridia bacterium
ATGTTTGACTTCCCTAATGTAAGGCCATCGATTCAATACGATTACGGCTCTAAACTTCAAGTTTTATTCAGAGTAAATATCTCAAATCCTCTTGCTATTACAGGAGACCAACCATGGCGTAATGTCGATAGGACTAACATCATTGGAAAAATTGAAGACAACAATGCGTTTTTTATGCTCTCTTCCGGAGCGTCTTTAACGTTGGATTATCAAGGGAAGAGTGACATTTATACCACCAACGACGGCAAAATTAATTCTTCTTTAGACGCTTTAAATATAACCAATGTCAAAATTGCAGGGGGCGTAACGTTGGGGAATTTGACGATGTCTTTGAAAATTGGCGCGATTAACGCTTCAATCGAAACTTCAAAGGTTCTTTGTCCAATTTCCTACAAATTCGATATAGAAGTTCTTTCTGGTGCCAAACTTACTTTTTCTCAAAAAACTAAGTTTTTAGCTGGATCCAAAATGGTGATTGATAAAGGCGCGACTGTCGTTTTCAACCAACCATGTGTTTTTTACCAAGAGAATCAAAGTTTGCAGAAAAAAGAATATAACCAATATCCAAATAAATTGAATAAGGCGACATTGATTAACAACGGCATCTTAGAACTTAATTCTTCGTTTGGCGGATTTATAGATGTGAACGGAATTGATGCAGTTATTAAAACTAAAGAGAATTTTTCCAACAGCATATTATCAAAAGAGGCGTCAACGTTTGCGAAATCCTTTGTCAAAGTGCCTGAAGCGGCAAGCACATATAGCATTTCTACAAGCGCCAAAGGAATGATTTCGTATAATGGTCTAGAAAAAAACGAAACTATGATGGTTTCAAAAACTGAGTATTCATCTAAAACTGCTGATACAACTTTCTTTTGGAGCGCAACAGTTGAATCAAATATTGCACTTTTATTAGATAAGGCCACCTTAACCGCCGTAGGACAAACTTCCAAATTATCTCTTGTTCTTGTCCCAATTAATGATTGGTTTGATTTAAGCACAATAAATTGGACAATATCTAATCGAGAAAGCGACAATATTTTGAGTTCCGCTTCAAAGAAAAATACTATTACAAGTAATGGGATGACAGCGACTTTTGAAGTTTTTGATAATGATACTTCTTATAAGTGGTTTGGAACTAAGTATGCAACATGGACATACACGATAAAAGCGACAATTTCTTCAAAATCTGAGTATGGTGGAAAGCCTTTTGAAGCAACAGCACAAATTATCGTTAAGCACCAATAAAAGACAACTTGAAAATCTTTTCGTTTTGCGTATACACTAAAAGTATGGATAAGGCCAAAAATTTACCATACATAATGCAAGCAAAATCCTTGCATAAAGACTTTGTTTCTGGGGATACCATAATTCACGCTGTTAACGGTATGTCTTTTACCATTCTTGAAGGGGAATTAGTCGTTATCGTAGGTCCTTCTGGTGCAGGGAAATCAACTTTATTAAACCTCATTGGTGGAATGGATAATGTTACAAGTGGTTCTCTTGTTGTAGATAAGCAAGAAATCTCGAAATATAACAAGAAACAGCTTACGGAATATCGTAGAAATGAAGTAGGTTTTGTCTTCCAGTTCTATAACTTAATGCCGAATTTAACCGCGAAAGAGAATATTGAGCTTTCAACGGAGCTAAAGAAAGA
>CAKVCH010000206.1 GCA_934725745.1 uncultured Clostridia bacterium
CTCTAAACTTATGGGGCTAACAGATTTTAACTTTGAATATACATCAGAAGCACTTTTGTCTGCTGAAGGTTACAATATGTCTAACCCACATAAGAAATTTGTCGGATTTTCAAGTGACGCATTGTCAACAGAAGCGACATATTCTACTGGCGATACGCTTAATTTGACAGATGTTGACGAAATGACAATTTTTGTTGTTTGGGAAAAAGAAAAATATACTTTGACTATTTCCAACTTAAAAGACAACGGAAGTAAGATTGTTTCTAATATTTGCTATGAAGACACTCTTGATTTTGCGTCTATTTTGAGTGATGTTGAAAAAAGCATTGTGAATGCTGACGGCATTTATCAAGATTTGATTGCACTTAGTTATAACGGACTTAGTCGTTTTGAAGTTGACGACAAAATTCTTCTTACAAATAAAGAAGACAACGGCGCGTTTAATGACGAAGATATTTTAAGTGGAATAACTCTCCAAGCGGTTTGGACGGAGAGAGAATACGAAATTTATGCCTACCTAAACGGCGGAAGAATTGGTTCTCTTTTTGACCTTCCAGAAAACGCAACTTATGTAACTCTTGAAAAAGACGGCGTGGAAGTTGACGCTATAAAATATGTTACAACCTATACAAAGTTCTCGGCGGGGGTCGGAATAAAACTATTCTCCGATGTTACTCGTGCGGGATATGCTTTTAGTGGATATAAACTTAATTCTACGGGGACTGAACTTGAAGGTTACGCAAATGTTAACCTTGTCAATCCTAACTTTTACTACACCCTAAAAGAGGGCGCAGGCTCAATTGAGAACTTCTTAAACATTCAGGGGAAAGACTACGAAAGGGGCATTTCATTTGTTTGGATTGAAGAATTTAGACGAGTTATTGACCCTAATGGTGGCGAGCCATCGACACTTTATGAAAGCGAAACAAAAACTTTGACAATGGGTGATGACGGAGTTGAATATGCAGACTTCACCCTTCCAGATGTCACAATGACGATGAACGGCGCGTCGTTTGAAGGCTTCTACTTTACAAATAATATTGAAGAAGTTGAAGAATATGTAAATAATTTTACGCCAACAGGATCAAAGTCGTCGGCGCTCTTTAAACCAAACGAAACGGTCAGAGTAACGCGCGACATAATGAATAGATTTGATTCTACGCGTACAAATACCATTACATTCTACGCAATTTACAAAACACGCGTTGCGTTTGAATGCAGATTTAGTGGAAGTGAAGCGGTTGTTCCAACAAGTTATGTGGTACCAGAAGAAGTGGTAAAAAATCTTGTTCCACTATCAAGCCCTTCAACAAGTTATTTCCAAATTTATTTCTATGTCGGAAAGGTTTTGACAGCAACGGAGTTAATGGATTATTACTTTGTTTTGCCTGTCGACTACTACGAACTTGTTGGCTGGGATTTTGTGACTGGAACGCAAAGATTAACTATTACAAATTTGACTGTTGTTGCAACAAACAACGGAATTATGAACCTACAAACGAACTATCAATTGACCACTTTCAAAATCTATTTCAAAGATTATGACGGAAGCGATTTGCTTGATGGCGAAGGCAATCCTTTGGCGTTTGATGTGCGAAAAGAAGAATCGGCTCTAAACCTTAACGAAAAGTATGAATCTACAAAAGGTGATAA
>CAKVCH010000207.1 GCA_934725745.1 uncultured Clostridia bacterium
GTGCTTAGATTTAGATAGAATCTTTTTTTCGTCTCCGAGCAAAATAACATTTGCTATCTTATGCTTTAAAATATATTCTACTGCTTTTATGACTCTATCACTAATCTCTGCTTCTGGATAAACGATTGTTTTATTGAGTTTCTTTGCTTTTTTGATTAAACATTGTACATTAAACATCTTTTTATTCCTTTTGTTCTATATTTACCCTTCTATAACTTTCAATATTTCTGGCAACATCTTCTTTGCCATTTTTTCACCATACGCAATGGACTTCTTTGCGTCGTCAGCACTAAACTTTGTAAAGGATACATTTGGCTGGTCTATTTTTATATATACATCGCCTTTATCTTCTTGCGCCTTAACGAGATTTGAAACTGTAAGGTTACAAGAACTTATTAAAATATCTATTGCTGATTTCAAGTTGTTTTCCTTTTTATAAAATGAGCACACATCAACGGCAATTACCTTGTCCGCTCCGCGCGCCCTTGCGTCTTGCACTGGAAGATTGTCGCTTGACCCGCCATCGACAAGGACCATTTTGTCTTGTCTAATTGGTTTATAAATCCCTGGAATGGACATACTCGCGCGTATAGCAGTTGTCAAATGTCCTTTATCAAAAACATATTTTTTGCCGGAAACAAGGTCAGATGCAACACAAAAGAACTGCTTTTCACAGTCTTCAATTTCTTTATCGCCGATAATTTTGTTTATAAACCTAGTTACTTTTTTACCATATAAAAGACCATCATCTGCAAAAGAAAATAAGTTAAAATCAACTATTTGTTTCCTTGAAAATTTGGTCAAAATTTCTTCCATTTTCTCAATCGTTATTCCAGCGGAGTAAAGCCCGCCGACAATAGCGCCCATTGATGTTCCGCCAACTATATCTACATTTATTCCATTTTTTTCTAAAACTTTTATAACTCCAATATGAGCAAAGCCATACGCAGAGCCACCGCTTAATACAAGTGCAATTCTTTTTGACATTTATAACTCCTTATTTTTATTATAGATAAAGATTGACTTTTTTTACAAACAATTTCACATAATTTTTTTGATTTAAAAATAATAATTATTATGAAAAGGTCAAAACTAAGCCAATTTTTAAAATCAAATTATGAGTTTATACTTTCAATAGCCCTTCTTTGCATAATTTTTGTTGTCTCTTTTAAACCGTCTAAATATGTCGAAGCGTCATTTGTTGGATTGAAAGTTTGGGCAACGATTGTTCTCCCAAGCCTGTTTTTTTTCTTTTTTGTTACGAAAGTTCTTGTGCAACTTAAAAGCAGTCGAAAGATATTAAGCATACTAGACAAGCCTTTTAATAAGATTTATAGGACAAATACAAATAGCGGTTATATTTTTTTAATGAGTATAATTTCTGGCTATCCAGTAGGTGCAAAACTTATATCTGAATTTTATGAAAACGACTTAATCACTAAACAAGATGCCAAAAAAGTTATTTCCTTTTGTTCGTCATCTGGACCGATGTTCATTCTTGGAAGTGTTGCAGTCAAGATGTTTGGAAACTACAAATTAGGCTTAGTGGTTTTATTATCTCATACAATTTCAACACTTTTGAATGGCGTGATTTATAGCCGAATTGGCACAAAATCACCCCTAAATTTAGGTAAAAATACTAC
>CAKVCH010000208.1 GCA_934725745.1 uncultured Clostridia bacterium
TTTTATTAAAAACAAACAAAATATAGCGAAATTTTCACAAAAAAAGGAAAAATTATGAAAAAAATCAAAACAATTAACGATTTTTATAATATTTCAAACAGGATTAAAAAAATCGATAGATTGTATGAAATTGTATATAATCTCGACAAAAAGTGCTTTGAAGTATACATAAATGATGATTTTTGCTTCAAAATCGGCGAGAAATTGAACAATTTGGCATTAAAAAAGGCTTATGAGACTCATATTAGACGAAAAAATGCGATTTTAGAACAAATGGAGCGTGAAAATGAGCGTTTAAAACAAAAAGAAGACGAAAATGTGGCAAAAAAAGCAAAGTTTGACTTGAAAAATATGATTGATTTTGCTTCAAAAACGGGTAAAAATGAAAATTTTTATAATATAAATTCGACCAAATGGTTTTAAAAGGAGATAAAATGACTGTATTAGAATTGCTAAAAATTGCAAGTAGTTATTTGGCTATTGATAAGGAATTAGAGATTTTTTTTGACGAGACAAGTGATACAACCAGTGCAACGGATGAAGCAAAGGCGAAATTCTCTAAATTACTTCTTAGTTTTAACAACATTATAAACGAAATTGCATTGTCAAAGTTGCCACCAACCAAAATTGTCGAAGTTACAAGTAATCTTGGAACGAATGAAATCGATTTGAGCGACAAGGGGTGTAATAAAATTTTGAGCGTTCGCACAAAAAATGGTGAAGCGTTAACTTTTTTACAATCTGGGTCAAGCGTTGTTTTTGACTCTTTATATGGTGGGAAAGTTTATGTTGAAATGTCATATATTCCAGCGATTTATAAAGCCGACGATAATTTAGATATTTTTCAAAACATCGGGAAACGCCTTTTGGCTATTGGAATTGCAAGCGAATATTATTATTTGGAAGAAATCTTCGACGATGCAAGACTCCTTAGAGAAGAGTTTGAAAAGGGACTAAAATCTATTTGCTCAAAGAACAAATCAATGCCAAGGAGAGAATTTGTATGAAATACAAAGAAAAACAAGTCGTTTATATTGATTTTGCCGAAAATTTTAACGCTGATGATAGTGAATATATTGTGGCTCAGAATTGCATAATGAGATACAACACAAAAACTACAAGCGGTCATCTTGTTGAAGGGCAAGGGCTGAAAAATTTAAGCCTACCTTTCTTCTACCCAGCGGTTGTGGATGACAATGAAATGTTGCCTCAAGAATTTAAATTTGTTAAGTTGTGGTATTACACATTTTACAGCCTTATTGATAAGAGGCAAAAATATCTCGCAGTTGCACTTGGAAATGATAATTATTTATACTATTCCAATCTTCATGTACATAATGGTGCTTTCCATAAAGTTCCAAACTGTTCGGCATTGTCGTCTGTTCCTGACGCGATAAATTTTATGGTTGGGACGGATAGCGTAATTGGATTTGCTTCCAAAACGGACAACCTTCTCGTGTGGTATTGCGATTCGTCTCCTTATCTTGTAAAAACAACGCCAAGATTTAGGTCTATCTGTTTGCATAACGACCGCCTTTTTGCGATTGATGCGGACAATGATAATGTTGTCAGATATAGCGCGACATTTAATCCACTTGATTGGACAAAAGACATCGCTTCAAGTGAAGACGCAGAT
>CAKVCH010000209.1 GCA_934725745.1 uncultured Clostridia bacterium
AAAGTCTTTCTTGGACGCTCTCAGTCGTCGCGTCGACATATGATAAAAAGGTTTCTTCACTTGCAAAGTTCTCGAGAGAATTAAAAGCACATTCCTTTTGAAGATAACTTTTTATTTTGCCGTCTGTGGTCGTCCTATATATGTATTTTAGCCTATCCATAACTCGCCTATCTTCTTTTATAAGGGCGAGCATCATAACCGTGCGGAACCTGACTTGTTCGTCGTCATTCTTTAAAAGTTCGTCAAGAATTAAAAAGCCGTCTTGTTTATTTTTAACAAGAAGTTTTTTTATAACGCTCGAATTGTTTATTTCTCCAAAAGCAAAATCATAAATTAGCGACTTAGCGGTTTTTTGGTTATTTAGACTCGTGTATTCGTCGATGCCCGTTTTGTTGTCACTAGACAAAAGTCCCGACACAAAACTATCGTCATCGCCCGACAAAAAGACATCAAGATATTCCTTTAAAGGTTCTTTATATATAAACATTTTACTTTCGCTAGTCGAATTCAAAATCGCCAAAAAGAAAGGTGAATAAAGCGATTTTTCAATTTTGCAGAAATCTATAATTTCAACAAATCTATCAAAATATCTTTCATTTATTGAATAGTCTTTTTTGTGACTATGATACTTTTTATCCCCTATTTGTGGCAAAAAAATCCTATTTAAAAAAGCACATAATTGCTCATAAGACTTTGATAACAAAATAAGTTCAACAAACCTTTTTAAAATATCTTTATAGTCGCCAAGTTGCAAAATTGCTTCCCCATATTCAGCGGCCTCATTTTCGCCAAGTGGTCTAGACTTTATAACATCAAGAGTCCTATTTGTAAGATGTTCTTTATCTCCAATATTTAGCAAAAAACTATTAACCATTTGTTCCGACAACTCAGGTGTCAAAAACGAGTCAAAAAACTCGAACGAAAATCTTTTAAAATCATCAAAATTTTTTACATATTTCATATTTGTCTCCTATGCAAACAAAAATCACTTTATCTATACAAAAATATTTTATCAAAACAACAAAAAAAGGTTAAATGATTTTAACCCCTTTTTTAGTGTTTTTTACAATTTGTTTTCAAAAATTCGACATTTTTGACCTAAAAACCCCACTTACGCCCCTTTAAGCAACATTTCAAAGGTCGCCGTCGCGGAATATTTTTCGCATAAATTGACATATTCGTTTTCATTCATAACCTTAATAAGTTTGTTGTTTTTGTCAAAAATATATAGGTTAATATATGTATAATTATTTATATATCTATATATTTTATATATTTGTTCGCTCGAAGAAACATACAAATTCTTAATTTTAAGCACCTTTTTACTCTTTTCTGGGCTTATAAATTTCACAAAAGTGTAACGATTACTTTTTGAAGTGTCAAATAGCCCCGTTGCAACACAAAAAGAGACAAATAAATAGGTCAAATTTACTTTTGAAAAACAAGAAAATATAAATAGTCCTAAAAGCAAAATTATGACAAAAATATTTATTATTTTACAGCCCTTAATGGCACGATTTTCGCTAGTTTTAGACCTAAAAAGCCCCCTTAACACCCGTCCACCGTCAAGCGGAAAGGCAGGAATAAGATTAAAAATACAAGTAACAAAATTGGCGTAAAAGAACAAGATTGTGT
>CAKVCH010000210.1 GCA_934725745.1 uncultured Clostridia bacterium
GATGAAGACTTTGTTTTGAAAAACGCCACTTACACCGCAGAGGGTTTTTTGGCGGATTTGATACTAAATACGAAATCTTCACTATTCGACCAAAAGATTTTAATTCTTGGAAGTGGGCGCGTCGCGAAAGCGGTTCAATATTTATTGCACAAATTATCCGTGCCTTTTGATGTCGCAATGAGGAATGAAAAAGAAGTCAATTTTGCAAAACTTTTAGCAAAAAAGGCGTTTTATTTGGATGATTTGAAAGTAATAACAAAAAATTATGACACTATCATAAACACTATTCCTTTTGAAGTCTTTGAAAAATTTGATAAGAATGAATTTAAAAAGGATGTCGTTGTTTTTGAATTGGCGAGCAAAAAGTGCTTAAATGTGGAAAAATTGCCTGAAATAAAATATGTTTTTTGTCCGTCCATTCCGTCAAAGTATTTGGGGAACAGTGCGGGCGATTTGATGTTACAATTTGTGCTTAGGACGATTAAATAAGAAGGCTTTTTAAAAAAGCACAAAAATTTAAGCAAAAATCAGATTTTTGAAAAAGTTTTGACAAATGAAGACATTTATATAGACAAAAGATGTAATAAAAATAAAAAACCATTAAAGAAATTAACAAAACACATAAAGGAGAAAAATTATGAAAATTGGATTAGCAATAACGGGTTCTTTTTGCACATATTCAAAAATTTTGGAGCAAGTGGATTTGCTTCTTGGCGCGGGGCACAAGGTTATTCCTATTGTGTCGAGTGCGGTGAAGAATTTTGATACGCGTTTTGGCAAAGCGGGCGAATTTATAAATTCACTTGAAGAAAAAACAGGGGAAAAGGTTGTTTATGACATAGTTGGTGCCGAACCTTTGGGACCAAGCAATGCATTTGAAGTCTTGGCGATTGCGCCTTGCACGGGCAACACTTTGGCAAAAATCGCGACTGGAATAAGTGATGATGCGGTTACTATGGCGTCAAAAGCGCATATGAGAAATTATAAACCGCTAGTTATTGCGATTTCGACAAATGACGCACTTGGGCTAAATCTAAAAAACATCGCAACACTTTTAAACGAAAAAAAGGTCTATTTTGTTCCATTTAAACAAGATGACCCAGTGAAAAAGCCAAAATCAATGATAGCAGACCTTGACCTTTTGCTTCCTACGATTGAAAGCGCCCTAAAAGGCATTCAAATTCAACCTATTATATTGCAATCTTAAACTTTTTTACAAAAGCCTAAAACGCAATAAAAAAAATGTTACAGACAAAGGCGCATTGCTGGATTAGTAAAAATATTGCAGGGAAGATGTTGTATAGGTAGCAAGCTTATAAAAAAAGAGAGATGAAAGGTGAAATTAAAAGCATACATAATGCAATTTTTTCCACTCCGCCATCTCTTTTTTTCTTTTAATTATTAGATGCCTTTTTGAGTATTTAAATTCTTACTGGTTTCTTGTATAATGTCCAAAACTTAAAACCATAGCACAAAGTCGTTTTTATTGTTCTTACCTTAAACTCGTGGTTTAAAAATATCATATATATCTTCCAAATCTTTTTTAACCATTGCATCTAAGTCTGACATTTCTTTTCTTTGTTGTTTGCCAAGGATATTGCTTCTATAGAAACTAAAGAATCCGTCATGTGA
>CAKVCH010000211.1 GCA_934725745.1 uncultured Clostridia bacterium
CCCCCCCCCCCCCCCCCCCCTGTCAAGCAAATTTGACCACTTTTTTCGTAAAAATTTAACTTTTTTTATAAAAAAATAGCCCCATTTATCCACATAAATAGGGTGGCATAAAACAAAAAACCTTGTACAAATTGAGTACAAGGTCATTTTTTATTTTTCCATTTCATTTAACTCGCTTTTTGAGCGGATGTCGTTAATTGTATCTTCCACACTTTTAACAATCTTAAATTGGCTTTCTTTTTCTCCGTTATATTCAGCAATTTGGCTTGCAATTTTATTTGCTTTCAATTTCACATCATCTTTTGCGGTGTCCATAAGATAAAACTGTTTAAGCGGATTATCTTTCAGTGCAGATACACTTTCAAGGTCGCCATATCCGTCTCCGACGGCAAAAACTCTATTTGGCTTAACCTTACGATTTTGTTCCGCTAGGTCATCAACAACAATCTCAATAGCCTTAGATTTGCTTGCTTCTGGATTGAAAATTTGCACACCAGCAGTGTTTATTGAATAGCCAAAGGGAATCAAATCCGCTTTTTCGCTATTTTTTACACCTTCAAGAGTCTTAACGACTTCTTTCATAATATTTTTTTGCGCTTCTTTATAAGCCTTTTTGCCTTCCTTTTTCAAAATTGCAAATTTTGGCATAGGAATTATTTGCAACATTCTAGCGCTTCCTTTCATATCTTCAAACAATTTTTCATCATTTGAAAAACTATATCCATTGCGAATTTTTGCAAGTTGCGATATTTTCATAATAGTAGTTTCTATTCCGCGCTTGTTTACGTAATATTTTTTATTATCTGTTGACAACGCGACCACCGCGTCAGGCACATTTTCACGCAATGCCATAATGACACTATTTATTGTTTCGCGATCTAGCGCTGTTTTCTTGATAGAAATGTGGTTTTTAGTGCCGAACATTTTGCCGAATTTGGTTACAAGAGAGCCATTATTAGATGAAATATATCCACTCTTTATTCCAGCGGACTTCGCTATTTTCACGCAAGTCTTATGTGGACAGTTACTGTTAATACACACAACTCCGCCAGCGTCAATAAATTTTTCAAGAGCTTCTCTATCAAACTTGTCAACAAGGTTAATTTTTTTGTTCTTCATAACAAGTGTATTGTCAATATCAACACTTAAAACTGGCGTGTCAACAAAAGTTTTTTCTTTCTTCCCAAAAATTTTCCCAAAAAATTTTTTAATTCTATGAAACATTACCCATTCTCCCCTTGATTTTATATCATTTTTATTATGGCACGAAACGCACCACACATATTTATCATTATAAATATATCAAATTTTCTTATAAAAGTCAATACACAGGATTTTACAGTTCAACCTTAACATTCACACCCTAACCCTGAGAACAAAAAAACAAATTAAAAATTTTTCTTAAAACCACTCAAAAGTAACAAGAAAACGAACTTGTTTCCTTTATATATTCGGCAAATAATTCTAGCGTGTATATTTCAACTATCAACCCATTACAAATTATCTAACTAAACGGACATTGCGATCGGTTTGCAATATAATTTTAAATAGTACGATATAAAAC
>CAKVCH010000212.1 GCA_934725745.1 uncultured Clostridia bacterium
AGCGACCCTAGACTAAATGACGAGATGGTTACTGTTTCAAAAGTTGAGATGAGCCCTGACCTAAAATATGCTAGGGTTTATCTCAGTTTTTTTGGGACGGGGGATAAAAAGGAAGCAATAACCGCCATTCAAAATGCAAGCGGTTTTATCAAAAAGTCGCTTAAAGAAAGACTTAAATTTAGGGTTTTGCCAGAATTTCATTTTGTAGAAGACCACTCACTAGAATATAGTGACCATATAAACAGTTTGCTTAAACAAATTGAGACAAAAGACGAATAAAAGGAGCTAAATATGGACGAAAAAGTAAAGAATGAAGTCGTAAAAATTATTAAAAAGTACAACTCGTTTTCATTGTTTTGCCATATTAGTCCCGACGGAGACGCCTTAGGGTCGATGAATGCCCTAAAACTTGTTCTTCAAAAAATGGGCAAAAAAGCATATGCCTATTGCGACGGCAAAATCCCTAGCGACTTATCTTTTCTTAATATTTCTTTAGAAACAGACGCAAAATTTATTTCAAAAAGCGATGTTTGTATTATGGTTGACTGTAATTCGCTTGATAGAATAGGCGTGTATGGGGACGATTTTGATAAAGCAAAAATCAAAGTTGACATTGACCATCATCAAAAATCAAATTATGTTTTTGATTTTTCTTTGGTTGATGAAAAATCTCCTAGTACGGCAGACATTTTGTATGAATTGATAAAACATTTTGATGTTATTTTAAACAGCCAAATTGCGCAAAATTTATATGTGGGACTTTCAACCGATACTGGATGCTTTATGCACCCTTCAACAAACGGTGACTCTCACCGTCACGCTTATGAACTGTTAAACTATAACTTTGACTTGTCAAGCACGAATTACAGTTTGTTTAAGTATAAGCAAAAGAACTATCTATATTTCTATAAAACAGCCTTAAAAAACACGCGCGCATATTTAAGTGGAAAGGTTTATGTGACTTTTTTTGATTACAGGGCTTACAAAAGGTTTGAAAATGTGCTTGAAAATACCAATTGTTTTCAATTTTTGGACGGAATTGAAGGAAATGAAATAAGAGTAAAAATTATCGAAAAAGAAGTCGGTGTATTTAGCCTTTCGTTTAGGTCAAACAAATTCGCAAATGTTTGTAATATCGCTAAGACTTTTGGCGGGGGCGGACATATTAGGGCGTCGGGTGCGACGACAAGCGGGAATTATAAGGAAATGTTAGGCAAGATTCTTGAAGCGTGCAAACTTGAACTCGAGGAGAGTAAATCTTGATAGGTGTAATTGTTGTAGATAAACCACAAGGCGTGACATCAAGCAATGTTGTCGTAAAAATAAAGAAGATTTTAAATGAAAAAAAAGTGGGGCATATGGGAACTCTTGACCCGCTAGCGAGCGGTGTTTTGCCAATTTGCATAGGAAAAGCGACGCGTCTTTTTGACCTTTTTTTGAAAAAAGACAAGACATATATTGCGCATTTTACTTTTGGGGAAACAACTCCTACTCTAGATAGGGAAAGTGAAGTTAATAAAAC
>CAKVCH010000213.1 GCA_934725745.1 uncultured Clostridia bacterium
GCACACAATTATTATGAAAATGTCCTTATGATAAGAAACGCGTCTAGTGACGAAGTTTACTACAAGAGTTCGTCAATGACTTTAAGTGCTAACACCTTATCTTCTAGTTCCTACACAAAAATCAGCGTAAGTGTTAAAGCTGTTGACGGAAAGGCGTTTATAAGGCTCGTCGACAGTGAAGGAAATTTGCTTGGCAGTATAGAAAATATTTCGACGACATCTTCTTCCCTATCAAATGGTTGGAAAAGATACAATATCTATGTTTACAATGGAATAACAGAACAAAAACTTGAACTTCAACTTGGTTCATACAGTAACAGCAATTTTGTTTTCTTTGATAATGTCGATGTCGACACTTCAATAAAAGATAAGCCAGAAGACAGCGTTTTGAGCGCAGAAGGAACAGTTTTTGTCGATATGACAACAAACACTTTTGTAAATTCGACTGGTTTCTCAGGACACAAAAAGCAAACAACAAATTACAAGTTCTCTTATGTAAAAAATGTTGAAGCAAGACCTGACGCGACAGACCAATATACTTTAAAAATAACAAATGCTCCAGCGACTTATCAAACACTTATTTCAAATTACACCTATGCCCTAACAGAAGGAAAATATTATGAATTTTCAGTTTGGGTTAAGACAAATTTTGATAGCGTAAACAACTCTGGCGACTATGGTGCTAATATTGAAATTGTTACTCTCGATAGCGATAAAAATGTTGTTGAAAATGAAGACAACACAAACAAATTTGTAAATATTCAAACAAACACGACCGAAAATAAAGGTTGGGTCAAGTACTCAATTTTTGTTCTCGCAAGAAGCACACAAAATGTAAAGGTTTGCCTTGGAATAGGTACTTCTGAAAATCCAGTTTATGGTGACGCCTATTTCGATGATTTGACTGTTCAAGAAATTAACTCGTCAGACTACCCTACTCAATCAACTGCAACAACTATTGTTTCAGAAGTTGTTGAGCCAACCACAAACGACGACTCAACCGACAATAACAATACAAAAACTGAAAGTGCAGATATTAACGTTTGGTTGCTTATTTCATCAATTCTACTTGTTGTTTCTTTGATTTTGGCAATTATTGGATACTCAATTAGAAGAATCCCTAAAAAGAAAAAAGAAGTCAAAGTCGACAAAAAGAAATACGACAAAGAAAAAGATAAAGTTGACGAAGACGCAATTAAGAAAAACATTAAAGCACAAAAAGAAGAAAACCTTGCTAAACTCAACGCGGAAATCGAAGATTTGCAAAAACAATATGACGAATTAAAGTCAGAATATGAAGAAAAGACAAAAGATAACGATACTGTCGACCAAAATATGTATGCAAACTATACTAAGAAAGCAAACAAATTGATTGAAAGAATTGATTATCTTAAATCCGCAGTTACCTACCTTAATGACCCAGTAAATATTAAAACAATGGAGAAAAAGGAAATCAACAAGAGTAAAAAAGAACTTGAGCAAAAGAATCTCGAACTTAACTTAACTACAACAGTTGAAGA
>CAKVCH010000214.1 GCA_934725745.1 uncultured Clostridia bacterium
AGCCGCGACACTTGCACCATTCCCAATGTGGCAAGAAATAATCCTTAGTTTAGAAATATCTTTTCCCATTTCCTTTGCAAGTTCTTTTGCAATGTATTCGTGGCTTGTGCCGTGGAAACCATACTTTCTAACCCCATAGTTTTCATACCAAGAATAAGGTACTGCGTATCTATAAGCATAGTCTGGCATTGTTGCATGGAAAGCAGTATCAAAAATGCAAACATTTTTCTTGCCTTTCATAACTTTTTCGCACGCTTCGACGCCTTGAATATTTGCTGGCATATGAAGAGGCCCTAGTGGAATAAAACTCTTTAAATCTTTTATAACTTTTGGAGTGACAAGCGTTGCTTCTCCATATTTTCCACCGCCATGAAGAATACGATGTCCAATCGCACTAATTTCGTCTAGAGAAGAAATAACCCCATGTTCTTTATCGACCAACATTTTAAGGACAAGTTCTAATCCTTCTGAATGGTCTTTCATAGGTTGTTTAATTTCAACAGCGTTCCCGCCCACTTTATGTGTAAGTTGTGCGTTGGCGCTCCCTATCCTTTCAACTAATCCTTTTGCGAGCAACTTTTCCCCGTCCATATCAATAAGTTGATATTTAATTGAACTGCTACCTGCGTTTATAACTAAAATTTTCATAAATAAGCTCCTTTTGTGTTCTAGCAATTATTATATCAAATTGTAGCAAAAAAACAAAGTAAAAAACGCGATATTTTGTATATTCACGCCACTTTTGGCGGAATAAATAAGAGACAAACACGCGTTTTTAGTCGTTGCTCATATAAATAGATAACATCTTTTGAGTAAAAAAGCAACAAAAATTGAGTACTTATTTAAAAAGCAACAAAAATTATTAAAATTTATGAAAATTGTTCCGCCACCTTGCTTTACACCTCGGATGCTTGAATGCAAGTTATGGCGGTCATAAGAATAATATCCTTCACCTTGCACCCGCGCGAAAGGTCGTTTACTGGTTTTTTAAAGCCTTGCATAATAACGCCGACAGCATCCATTTTTCCAAATCTTTCCATAAGTTTATAGCCAATATTGCCCGCGTTTAGGTCTGGGAATATAAGAATGTTTGCCTTGCCAGCAACTGTGCTCCCTGCTCCTTTCTTTTTAGCGACTTCTTCAACAATAGCGCAATCAAGTTGCATTTCGCCGTCAACATTTAATTTTGAGTTTTCCGCTCTAATAAGACTTAACGCTTCTCTCATTTTTAAAATTGTAGGGTCTGTGTCTCCGCCGCTACCAAAACTTGAATAAGATAAAAGAGCAACCTTTGGATTTATACTACATAGGTCTGTTGCTGTCTTGACTGTTGATAGTGTAATGTCTTTTATTTCGCTTGCTGTAGGGTTAACATTCAAAGCGCAATCTGATACAAAAACGACACCATTCTCGCCATAACCGCTTTTCCCTATCATCATAAAGCAAGAAGATACAATTCCCACATCTTCCTTTGTTTTAATGATTTGTAGCGCTGGTCTTAGTGTGTTAGCG